>JBEICW010000001.1:0-29289 GCA_040383785.1 Ignavibacteria bacterium
CATAAGAAGTAAAATTTCCAACTATCGTTAAATTGCTCGTTACACCCGATGTTGTATTATTAAAACCTGTTCCCGAATAAAATGCAGGATTTAATAAACTTGGTTGATATATATTCAGATTACCAAAAGTGTAATCTTGGTTGTAAGTGCCTATATAATCTTGTCCTAATTCTGTATAGGAGTTGAAATAACCGATTCCAAGACCATTTAGTACATCAACTATTCCCTGATTGCTTTGAACTGGTAATAGACCACCAAAAGTAGAAAATACAGAAGCTCCGTTTATTTTGTATTGAACCAATACAGAAGTTTCTGTAGTAAATGTAAAACCAGTTACATTCCAACGAAACTCTCTCGTAGCGTTAGAAGTATCCAATAAATTTGCTGGACTACCAGCAATACTTATCTGTTGTGGATAATTCCTATTGTTACGAATGTTTAATGATATATCAAGTTCGCTTAATGACATTTTTAGTTGGTTTCAGCACTTGCTTTTTGGTGTTTCACCTCTTGTTTTGAAATAGTTGGCTTTTGTCCTTGTTTCCAAATTAAATAACCTACAACCGCCACAGCACCTATTCCTAATAACATTTTTGTTTGCTTGTTCATTTTTTTATTTTTTTGTTTTGAATAGATAGATACCTAATGCAATTAGTCCAACACTTGCAACAATAACCCAAGTTTTACTATTTTTTTCCATAAAATCTTTTTCCAAAGGGGTAATTGTTGTTTTCGGACAAGGTTTATTAGCTTGTGTGAATGTTCCGTCTGGACATAACAGAAAACCCGATACTGGTTCATCATCTGTTATTGTTCCTCCTGCGTTTATACAAGGTGCTACTATACCATTAGCAACATCTGTTGTTCCGTCTTTACACTTTACTGTATCGAAAGGAAAGTCAAATATATCTGCCATATTTTTTTTTGTAAAAATATTGCTTTTTTAACATAATAACAACATTTGTTTTAACAACCGATTAACAACGTAATATCAGTTATCAATATACTTTTGCTCTATGAAATTAAAAGTAAAAGACAAGTCAATAGTATGTGAAGGCTGCCGTAAAAGGTACACTATTAACTTTTTGACTACTGATAAAGAAAAGAAATCAATTTGTACCTATTGCGGTAAACACAATACCTATAAAGTAAAGTTTTTAACAAGTGCTTAACTACATCATTTATTATATCACTTTATCTTTGATAAAAATTACAACAAATGATACTTACGAAAATTAAAACTATGCAAGAGATTGTTGAAACAATTCTAATACAATCTCCAGAATCAAGAGATGACGACAATTTGCTTGTTAGCAAAATATGGGGATATACATTAGTCAGTATGGGGATAAAACCTAGCGAACATAATATGACTTTGTTTTTACAAATGTATAGAAGCGGCGATTTGCCAAGTGCAGATATTATTACGAGAGCCAGAAGAAAAGTACAAGAACTTCGTGAAGATTTGCGTGGCGATAAATGGGAAGAAAGACACAAAGAAGCAAAAAACATCAGAGACAATATATAATGAAAGACAAACAAGAAAAGTTGGATGAAAAAATCTTTAATGATTTAATTAAAAGACACAATAAAGCGTTAATATCAATTAATATCCCTAAAACAAAAAAAAATGAAAGAAAACTTAAATTGGCTAATTAGTTGTATCAATTCTTGTGCAAACAAAGAACAGTTATCTGTTTGTCAAGTTATGATGGATTTATTTCGTAATCGTATGGTAGCAGATTCTACTACTGAAAGTGAAATTCGGGAAGCGGAGCAAAAAATGTGGGAAGCGTATGTAAGTAAAGAAGCAATGTTGAATATTTAAATATGCCAAAATCGAAAATAAAATCTTGTGATTTTAAAAGAGAAAGTGTTTCTTCTTTTGGTACGTTTTATATTTTCATTCTAGAATTAGAAGATGGAACAAGGGGTGATTATTTTAGCAAAGAAAGAGAAATTAAAAAGTCTGTTGGCGATGAAATTGAATACACCTACGAGCCAAACGCTAATCCCAGTTATTTAGGTAAAATAAAAGAAGTGGCGGTAGTTAAAAAGCCAACAAATTTTATCAAAAAAAACGAATCGGCTGAAAACGCAAGGCTGTCTTTATTGATTGCAAAAGATATTTTTATTCACGATACTGCTGCTAACAACGATATATTTGAATTAGCTGAAAAATACTTTTTTTGGCTAGAAAACAAATCAAAAAATGCCGTATAAAACCGACAAACTTGCAATTAAGTGTTCTTTTATTGATAGGAGAAGCAAATTATTGCCGTGTCAAAAAGAAATGATTGTTTTTTGGCGAAACAAAGGTTTATCACAACGAAAGTTAGCTATTATGTTTTCTGTTTCTAGAAGAACAATTATTTTCATTACAGACCCAGAAAAATATAAACAAAATCTTGAATTAAGACAACAGAAAGGCGGTAGTAAAATATACTATATCAAAGAAAAACATACCAAATCAATACGAGAACACCGACAATACAAATACACAACTCTAAAAGACACACTATGACAAAAAATGGTATTGTAATTACTGATGAAAAGTCGGGTATAATGGCTATTTTATATAATACAGGTAATCTATCAAGGAAATTAGGTTTATACAACACTTCATTATTATACAAAACCATATCTGAAATTGATAAAGATGCTGCATCAAGAATAGTGGTTAATTTAAATCAAGGAATATTTGATGAATTTGATAAAGATAATATTGGGAAATATAAAAATTCAAAAATACTATTCATTTTTAATCAAAATGAAGTTTTGTACAATTCTAATAACCCCGCCGTGAAGGATTTAGTATTTTTTTAACAATTGATTTGATTGTTGTTAAATATATCAACACTACATTTGTACTCTAAAACGCAAAATAAAATGAAAAACTACATTCTAATTCAAAATGAAGGCGAAATTGAAATTAATTCCTTTGAGCTGATTGGTGCATCAACAAAACGAGACGATAATACAAAGATTGGTTTCTTCGGAAGCGGACTAAAGTATTCTATTGCTTATATGATGCGAAACAAAATAGATTTTAAAATATTTTCTGGTGAAACTGAAATAATATTTAGCTGCAAAGAAGAAGTTTTTAGAGGTCAAATATTTGAAAGAATATGTATCAATGGCAATCCTACTTCTTATACAACAACTATGGGTGCTACTTGGACAGAAGATTGGTTTATTCTGCGTGAATTATACTGTAATGCTTTAGATGAAAGCTCTTGTCAAATGGTAAAATCTACTAGTGATTTGAATGCCGTATCTGGCAAAACGAGAATTTATGTTGAAGCAACTGAAAGTTTGCGTAAAGTGGTAGATAATTGGGATGTTTACTTTACAGACGAAAGAACAAAGCTACTTACAGAAGAAAATGTTTATACAACTTATTTAGGGGAAGATAATTTACGTCAAAACGTAGATATTTACGATAAAATTGTTGGTTCTATCTATCGCAAAGGTATTAAGGTTGGAGAAGATAGTGAAATGGTTTATGATTATGGTTTTACTTCTGTTACTATAAATGAAGACAGAACAGCAAAAAGTCTTGGTGCTTTATCCTATTGTTTTACGGATTTAATGAGCAAGTTTCCGTCTGAAAATTATGTTTGTAATATTTTAAGAACAATAAACAGCAGAGAATACAAATCACTACAAAATACAAAGGCAAATAGCAAGTTTTCGGATAAATGGATTGAGTTTTCAAAAAATTATTTACTGGTTATTGAAGAGCAATGTGCCAAATATTCTGACGAGATTTCAAAATCAAGAAAAGAAGTCTTTTTGATTCCACGATACTTTGCAAAGCAGATAAAACAAAATTATGAAGAGTTCCAAATATTAGGTATTGGCAAATCGGTAGATAACATAGGATTTAATGTTGTTGAAGTAACTCCGAAAATGAATTACCTTATGAATGCCGTTTCCGCAGATTTAAAAGAAATGAAGTATGATATTCCATACGATATAACAATAGTAAAATTTGAAGATTCAGCTATACTTGGTAAAGCGGATATAAAAGAAAAATTAATTTATTTATCTGATGCCGTATTTGATATGGGAAAAAGAGAGATAGCTATGACTATTATGGAAGAAGTAGAGCATATTAATTCTGGTAAGCAAGACGAAACCAGAGCATTTCAAAATCATTTGATTAGTTCTTGGTTAAAAACTATGGAAAATCAAAATGGATTGTTTCTTTGATTAAATTTGTAAAAAAATATTATGCAATTTGAAAATCACTCAACTATTAAATTTAGTACTGCAAAATTATTGGCTAAATTATCCGAAAGAGTATGCAATATTCTTGACACTTTAAATTATGAAGGTGAAATGTATCTTGTAGATACAGAAACAAAAACAATTAGTGGAGAGATAATGAAAGGTGTAGATTTATTTTTGCACCGAAACGGAAAAACATACATAGCAAAGACTAATTATAGAATGTATTTACCGCCACATCTTAAAAATGATAATGCCGCATTTCTACAAAGGGTAAGTGAATTGAAAGGTGAAATGACAGAATATGAAATGGCTGCTATAAACTTTGTTCCAAAAGATTACGATTGTTCAGAATACGGAGAAGAAATTTATCAAACTTGTCCGTGTTGCGGAGTTTGTGAACTTTCTATTGATTATTTTAAAGAAGATAATTGTGTTGATGTAGAATTTTGGATTGGAAAAAATAGAATACAGATTACAAGTTTTATGGATGATGACGACAATGATAACGATACCGAAGTTTCACCGCCAGTAAAAACATTTAGTGATTCTATACACTAACGGTTTTTAACTTTACAAGCTTGTTAATCATACAAGGAAGGACTATCGGATTTATAAGATTGACTATTGTTAATTTCTTTTTTCAAGTTTTCAATCAACAAAACCTACACTATATTTTTCCTATCCATTGCTTTCCAATACAAAACTATGTAGTCGTTCATTATTTATACTTAAATTACTTCTAATTTTTTTTATTTTTTTTCTTTATTGCCACCCTCTTGCGTAGCATATTTAATACCCATAATAGTACCTACTATTGAAAAAGCATTTGTTAGCAATACGCTAAACATATTAGACCAAGTTGAACCAATAATTTGTGTTTCCTTACCTGTAACCATAGCCAACCAATATAGTATAGTTGTTACAACGCCTACTCCTATAATTACCGCCAAAGCACATTTAACAATCACTTTTATTAATTCACTTTGACTTTTTTTAATCATTACATCCAAATCATTCAACGCAGCGTTCTTTTCTAACTCTATTGAGTTTTTTAGTTTTTCTGAATTTTCTAATTCTACTTTCAAATCTTTTGAAAGTATATCTATTTTATTTTTACTATTGACACTTTCGGTTATATCGGTAGCAATTTTAATTATACTTGTAACATTTCCTTTATTATCTAAAATCGGATTGTAAGTCGCTTGTAAATAAATAACGCTACCATCTACTTTTTTTCTTTCAAATATTCCATCAAAAAACTTACCACTTCTTAATGTTTCCCAAAATAGTTTGTAATCATCTGATTTAGAATACTCGTAGGCAACAAATATGCTATGATGCTTCCCGATAATTTGATTTTTTTCTTTAGGTTTATATCCCATCGCTTCTAAAAACAAATCGTTTGCATCTAAAATAAAACCATCTACATTAAAAGTAATACTTGCAGTGCTTCGGTTAATTGCCTCTAATTGTTTTTTACTATTGACAATGTTAGTGATGTCGGTAGCAACTTTCATTATTTTAGTAATCTTACCACTATCATCTAAAATAGGATTGTAAGTCGCTTGTAAATTAATAAGGCTACCATCTTTTTTTACTCTTTCAAATTCCCCTTTATAATACTTACCACTTTTTAATATATCCCAAAACTTTTCGTACTCCAATGAATCTGAATAACTTTCACATACAAAAATTTTATGGTGCTTCCCAATAATTTCCTCATGGTCATCTACACCATATCCCATAGCTTCCAAAAAGATAGGATTCACACCTAAAATAATACCATTTAAGTCAAAATATATTATGGCATTACTTCTATTTATCCCTTCAAGCCTACTCAACAACTCCTCTCTTGATAAATTTTTCATTTTTTATGCTAATGTATCTTGTGATAATTTGTAATACTTTTCTCTTTCAGCAAGTCCTATTGTACCGCCATTAATTCTTTTAGTGATAGTAACGAAATCTCTTTTATCAGCCATGCCATTTAATTTCTTATCAATAGCATATTCCCAACAAGCACTATCTAATAGGCGTGTCTATACCATAAAAATTTAGTAATTCTACTTTTCTCATATAAAATGTCAAGTTTTATGAACAGAAAACTTAAAATATTTTTTTCTTTTTTAGGATATAAACATAAACACCAATTCCTAAAACTAAAGCACCGACAAAAAAGTAGTTTATATTTTGAGAGTTTCTTAAATAATAGCTAACCACTTCATTGTATTCTGATTTAAAAAGATTCGCTTCGTCTTTTCTGCGATTTTTCAAATTTGTTAACACTTTCCCACTACCAGAATCGGTAATCGCAATATTATGCCATACAGTGCTTGGGTCTCTACCTTCATTAACCGCTTTCAAAACACTATCGCCGTTTTTAGTATATTTAAGACTTCCTTCTCCAGCATTATAAGCTAAATCAATTAATGCGGCAAACTGATTATCATTCAAATCTCTTGTAATCCAGTTTTTGATTGTATTTGCTTTTTTTCGCAATTCAAAATCTAATTCGTAATCAGCTCTTTCTTTGGTTATTGAAATGCCTTTTCTAACTTTTGTTCCGTCAGATAAAGTATCCCAACTTCCCCAGCCAATACTATAACTTTTTCCGTCTGGATATGAATACAGAACGGCACTATCTGGTTGTTTTGTTGGATTAGAATAATAACTTACCTTATCTGGATATTTACTTGCCAGAGATTCCCATTTTTGAGTAAATGGTTTTACTATTGAAAGTGCATTTTCTAAATCCATCTGAACTGAATTAAAAATATTAACCACATTAAAGACAATAAGAAACTGCTTATTCTAATATCGTTTGGATGTATTATATGCTTAATTTTAGAAAGCAAGTCATCATACAAACTTTCTTTATTTCCAGAATAATTACCATTTGCATTAGGACTTACATACCACAAACTTTTTCCACGCATTAAATTTAGTGTAAAGTCAAACCAACCTGCTCTAATCAACAAGCAAGTTATTGCACAAAACAATCCCCATTTAATTGTGTATTCAGTTGTCAAAAGATACGCAAAGAATAAGCATAATGCCGTATAAACACTTGCTTCAAAAATGTGGTTAATTCTTCTGTTTTTTTGAATTTGTATTGTATCAATTTTGGCGTGTGCGATAGTAATTATCACAACTATTACAAAAAATAATATTGACATAGATTATTAATAGTTTAACTTCTGTTTCTGTGTATTAAAAAAAGAACTACTTACATAATTTTTAAATCCACCATCGGCATTATTGAAGAATGGGTGTAAGCCAAACATCATATCAGATGATACATAGTTTTTAAATCCACCAGAGAATTCAGAACTTGGTGCTGATGAAACTTGAGCATTTATTAATACTTCTTCAAGTTGTGGTTTTTTCAATCCTCCAGCAATTCCACCACCATACATTAATTCTTCAAGTGGAAATAAATCAGGACGATAACAGCCACTTTTAGGGTCTCTTGTATTACAAGCAATACCAGAATCTTCTAATACTGGAGCTTCTTCTACATCGTCTAATGGTTCTTCTTTTTCTTTTTTCAAATCAAATCCGCCTTTGTCTGTTGGTTCGGATTTTGTTGATGCCATTGTTGTTTTTGGTTTAAAAATGAAATAAAGTGCCGCTGCACCTAATCCCAAACCGACTAAAAGTTTTGTATTGTTCATATTGTTGTTTTTTGTTTTTGTTTTGTTTTTTATGAGAATTAACTAGGAAAATATAACTACATCATTAGGAAGAACAAATAAAGGATTTTTGTCAATTTTTGGAACACAACGGCATCCAGCAATACCACACGCCATTTCTTCGCCTTCTTTACAAGTATTTTGTGGCTGATGATAATCACCACCCATAAACATATCAAGACCTTTATTATTATTAGGTTTACTAATTGGCTTACAAGTTTTAATAGGAATCTGAACGCAAAGACCTGCGTTAATAGAATCTTTGGTACAATAAGAAGGATATAAATCATCTACCAATTCTTCACCTTCTTTGCAAGTTGTACTAGCAACATACTCTTGAACGCAATTTTTCATAAATTCATCTTTCTCTTTTTTCCAATATTCTTGAGATTCCATAACCCGAGGTCTAGCCATACGAGAATATTCCCATTCACATTTGGTTAAAGCTGCTTGATTCACATTTGATGCCGCACTGCCTTTTGGTTTAAAAATTAAATAAAGTGCTACTGCACCTAATCCTAAACCGATGATTAATTTTGTGTTCTTCTCCATTTCTTTGTTTTTTAGTTAATTAATGGTAACATATTATTTTAATTTTTTTTGTTTACTTGATACATAATAAAATATAAAACTCCTGTTATACCAATTACCCACATCCACTTTTGAGTGTTGGTTAAAGGTTTTTTATCGTTGGTTGTTGGCGTATCTGCACTTACTTCTTTAACTACATTAAATGGTATTGAAACCCAAACTTGCCCTGCCATATTCCAATTAGGCATTTTTCCTTCTAATGTTGTTTGAATTGGAATAGCACTTTTTGTTTCCATCCCTTGCATACTTGGGTTGTTTCCACCCTCAATAACATCGCCTACTTTAAAACTTTTTACACCTCTTTGTCCATTGCTTGTAGGAGATGCTAATGTAATCAAGTATTCAGCATCATAATCTTTGATAAACTTAAACTTTGCCATAATTTTTATTTTTGTTGTTGTTTACTTGCAAAATGTATTAAACCTAAAAATGCAACTATTTCGTTGTTACAACATCACTTCTTACCCAGCCAGTCCAGATAATATCTCCATTAGTATCTTTTTCTTGTACTTGATACCAAGTGCCGTCTTTCTCAACTTTGCTCTTGATATATTTCAGTTCTTGTATCTTTTGATACGTTTTCAATATTTCGCTTTGTGTATTTGAATCCTTACGAAGTCTTGCACCAAGTTTAGTTTTTACGGAAGTTGGTACTGCTGTGTCTGGTTTTTCTTCTTTCTTTTGTTCTTTTGTATCGTCTGGTGCGGTTAAATATAGTTGTTTATATATCAAATACAATCCAATAACTATTGGAACGCTGAATAAGATTACAAGTTTTGTTTTTTTGTTCATTTTGTTTGTTTTATAAAAAAAATATTGCTGTTATTCCCAATGCTGCAATTTTATATGCGTCTCTTATATCCGACCTTCTGTGTCCTTCAACAACTTCTAAAACATAATCTTCACAATTAAAAAACAATTCATTCCATACATCTCTCTTGCACCGCCGAGATGCTTTTATGATTTGTTCGCCAGACACTCCAGTTCTAACTATTTTCAAAATTTCTCTGCCTTTGATAAATTCGGCATAAGTTTCTGAACATACAGAACCGCCATACTTATTTTTTATATATGGAGAGTTATGATAAACTTTTGAGCCATACACAATTCCTATGTGATAGCACAAAGGCACATCTACACAGGAACAATAAATTACATCACCAGTTTTTAATTTCACATTAATCTATTTGATACCACCGTCCAATTGATTACTTTGAAAAAGTCCTCAATATAAGATTTTCTATCAGCTAAATGTTTTAGGTAATATGCGTGTTCCCAAACATCCATTCCGAGCAATACATTGCACGACATTGCCATAATTGGATTATCTTGATTAGCGGTAGTAACGATTGAAAGAATACCATTTTTCTCTATTAGCCAAACCCAGCCAGAGCCAAAAACTTCTGCACCAGCTTTGCTAAATTGTTCTTTGAAATTTTCATAAGAACCGAAATCTCTAATAATACTATATTTTAGTTTATTGCTTGAATCTTTGTAAAAATTGTTGTAAAAAGGAGATAAATTTTCAAAATACAAAAAGTGGTTATAGTAACCACCTCCGTTTTGTCTTAACTTTAATGTATATTTTTTGTAATCCGATAATATTTCAACAATAGAAGCAATAGAACCATCATTTGTGATAAATTCTAATTCATCATTAAGATTATCCGTGTATTTTTTGTAATGCACGTTATAATGCTCATTCATAGTTTCGGTATCTATGTATGGCATTAATGAAGATAGTCCATATAATAAAGGTCGTCTAAAATACATTTATGTCAATATTTTTTGGTCGCATTTTAATCCTAAAAGTTTTCTAACACTACAAGATACCGAATCTTTAGTGATGGTAGTAGTAGTATCATCTTTTTTAGTATTGATGTCTTTTGGTTTGTATTTATTTTTGATATATTTATAAGCTATAAAACTTATAATTGCTACTGCACCAATGCCAACATATATTTTCGTTTTGTTGTCCATTTTAATCTTTTAATAATTTTGAAACAACAAGAAGTCCAACAACAATTCCAAGTCCAATAACTATTGGTTTCAAATTGTTAGAAAGAACATCTGTCTTTACAATAGGCGGCTGGTCTGCTATCAAATCACACTTTGCTTTTAGAATTTTTGCATTTTCCAGTCTTTTTTCTAATTCGTTTCTATTACTTTCTAGAAGTCTTGCAGTCATCAAAGTATTTGTAATAGATTCAATTTCTTTGTTTATTTCACCACAAGACATTTTTTCTAAATCTGTCATAATTGGTTCTTTTTTAATATTGATAATGTCGTCTGCTTTATCAACTTTACGGCAAACTACATTCCCAAATTCATTCCTAAAACAACCTTCTGGTAAAGTATTATCAACTTTATGGCAAACTACATTCCCATATTCATTCCTAAAACAACCTTCTGGTAAAGTATTATCAACTTTACGGCAAACTGAATTATATTTTTCTGTTATAGTGTTGAAAAAATCTTGTTGCCTTTTGCTATCGTTTGGAGAAATATTTGCTGGGAATTTAATTTTTGCGTTGAGATAATCGCTTATTTGCTCACAACTTAATGTATCAACTTTTGGTAAATCTAATTGGTCATAAATTAAATCATCTACAAGCACTTTTTTTTCTGGCATAGATGTACCTAATTTGAATCTTGCTAAATCTTTATGCGGAATTTCTTTTTGTTGTCCGTTTCGTAATTCAATTTCCCAAGCGGCTGGACTATACCAACGCTTATATCCGTTTTCAATTAAAAATATTGCCCAATCGGTACTATCATAAACAATCATTCCCTCATATTGAGATAAGTCATTCTGTAAATGTAGTTCATCTATTGGTAGAGCTTCTACACCACTATCTCCACCTTGTTCTATACCGCCACTCCCTAATCCTAAATCATCATCAAATACACCAACACCGCTATCTCCACCTTGTTCTATGCCGCCACTCCCTAATCCCAAATCATCATCAAATACACCAACACCGCTATCTCCACCTTGTTCTATGCCGCCACTCCCTAATCCTAAATCACCACCTAATCCAATATCATCAACAAATAAACCTTCTTTATCCTCAAATAAAACATCGCCCATTCCTGTATCAATTGGCTTTTCAAATAATTGTTCGATTTTCATATTGTTTGTTTTGTTATTCAAAATTACATTTTTTACATTTATTTTAACAAATTATTTTTGTTGATTTTTTTATCAACAAGTAATTTTGTTTTATGAATTTATTTATACTTGATAAAAACCCAGAAATTTCTGCAAAGTATCACACAGACAGACACATTGTAAAGATGCCAACGGAAACAGCACAAATGATTTCTTTTGTTTACCACGACTTAAATTTATGGAACAAAGAAATACCAGATTTTATAATGAGTTTTTCTAAAACACACTATAAACACCCCTGCTCAATATGGATAAGGGAAAGTTTGAGTAATTTCATATATGCAGCAAACTTTGGAATACAACTTTATGAAGAATATCAGTATAGATATGAACAACCAGAAAAACACAATAGAGCAATTCGTATTTTCAAGTTTGCTTTAGAGAATTTACCAGAAATTCAAGACAAAGGATTGACACCGTTTGCACAAGCAATGGATAAAGAATATCTTTTGTATAACGATGCTGTACTCAATTACAGAGAATATTATAGAAGCGGTAAAAAACACTTGCATACTTGGAAAAAAAGGGAAAATCCGCCGTTCTTAACGAATGTTTAACAACTATATTGATTTTTATATCAATATTCATACTATCTTTGTGTAAACAAACACACTATGAAAGCAATAATTAAAGTTACCAATCCAACTACTTTAGAAGTAGTATCACAGTATGAACTCCCGTACAAAGATTCAAAAGAACTTAAAATTTTATATGAAGAAGCAAGACAAGTATGGAGTGAGTTTCAAGTAGAAGCCGATACACCAGAATTTAAAATGGGAAAACTCCATACTTATCAAGAAGAATTATTAAAGAAAAATCACAACCCAGTATCTTACAAAGCTTACACTGAAGAATTACAAAAGAAGGGATTTGTTGAATTTTCAAACTACAAAACATTAGGTAGTAGCTATATCAATAGATATGAAGTATGGATATTGCCAAAAACACAAGAAACTATTTTGTTAGAATGTTTTAATGATGGCGGTACAAAATGTTTAATTTATAAACCAGAGTAATGGAAAAAGTTATAATAAAAATACTCCCAGAAGACAAAAGTCAGTTGCGTAAAATTTATGCAGATTTTATGAATGTTCAAATGTATGATGAAAATGGTCGCCTACAAACATTAAAATCTATTCGTGAAGAACAGAAAAGAATAGTTGATAACTATTTTTTATCTTTTACCGACCTTGCTGACAAAGGTTGTACTATTACTCACTTGCCAGAATATATTTTTAATAAAAATCAGTTGCGGTTTATTAATGATTGTAACGATAATTATTTTCAAGTCAGATTTTTAGAAATCGATACAGAGATATACCCAGCAGTAATTGTAGATAGTATTTATGAACTTACTACTAATACAATCTGTGAAACCATAATAAGAAACAATTTTATTTACCAATACGCAAAGTAATGTATAAATTCTATCGTATGTTACCAAATGGAGTTTGGAAGTACACCGAAACTTTTAATTCAACACTTTCTCCCGATTACCATTCACTTATCAACTATTGCCGTGAAAATAATATAAAATGGAAATTAGTTAATTCATTTAATGAAATAAAATTTGAAGGTTAAATATGCAACTACACGAAACAGTTATGGGCAGAAGACTCATAGAAGGAACTCTACCAGATATTGCAAATCAACTTGAAAGAATTGCAAATGCTTTAGAAAAAAAAACAAAGTCAAATGATGAAGAAATTGAAAAATTTGCAATTGAATTTGCTAAATTCTATTTGCAGACTTTCAATTGCAACAAAAGTGATAAAGAATTATTTGAAGACTTCATAAGTAGTATATAATGGAAAATTGTGGTAAAACAAACCTACCTTATGGAACAAGGGTTTTGGTCAAAACAAAATTTGATTTTGATGTTGAAGAGTTTACGAATGTAACTGGCACGGCGGTACATCCTTTCAGTAAAGGCTGCAAAGAAAAAGATTGGGTTGGTGTCATTTTAGATAAAGAAACTCTTTGGGGAAAAAAATTTAACTTCCATATTACTGAATTAATAATTGAATGAAAATTTTTCAAGTTAAATATAAAAGTTCATTTTCTGATTGGCAATATGTTTATTGCAGAGCTGAATCTCCAGAAGCCATAAATAATGAAACCGTTTTTTATTTAAGCTATGTTGATTGTAGAGATGAAACTAAAAAAATAGTTGACAAATTTGAAGCCAGTAAAATTTTTGAAGCTATAAAAAAATAAAATGACACAAGAAAAAGCAAACCAAATTTTTGCCACAGAATTAGGGCAACAATTGAATGTTATTTATGTAACTTCTGATGACAAGTCATTCATTCGCCACGAAGAAGCAGTGATACATACAAACGAAATGTTAAACGCTGACCCCGAAACTTTTGTTGATACAACAATTACAGAATGGTATCCAGATTAACAAAGTTTTAACAATCGTGTTGATTTAAATATCAACACTTATAGTATCTTTGTGTAAACAAACAGAATATGAAATACGATAAATATACCTATCTATATCCGCCAAGACCAGTACAAACAACAAGTCCTACTGAATTATCAAAGTATGATACAAACGAGTTTATTGCTCAACCAAAATACAACGGAACTTGCTGTGTAGTATTTATATCTGAAAAGGAATTGATTGTAATGAACAGACACAATCGTAAGATAACTTCTGATTATAGCCATATTGATTTTAGGGGATTGTATTCTGGTAAAGGCTGGATGGTTTTATGCGGAGAATTTTTGAACAAAAACAAATTAGGAGAAAACGGCAAATCATTCAATCTTAAATTCATAATGTTTGACATACTTGTTTACGATAGCGAATATCTTTTAGGTAGTACATTTTTGGAAAGACAACAACTTCTTGAAAAATTATTTCCTTGCAGTAAAATTGTAGTTGGTAAAGACAATATTGAAATGCTTACACACGCTTGTATTACAAATTGTGTTGGAGTTTATAAAGCACCCAATTACTTTCATTCATTTGATATTTTATATAAAGATATTGTAGATACTGATGTGTACGAGGGATTGGTTTTAAAAAGAAAAGATGCAAAACTTACACTAGGAATGAATGAAAAGAACAACTATGGTTGGCAATTCAAATGTAGGAAGCCAACAAAAAATTACGATTTCTAAAAAAAAAATTATGAACAATTTTAACATAGATTATTCTGTTTATACAGATTGTGAAATTTTAGCTATATACAAGTCTGTTTTAAAGGTGCAAATTCTTTCTACAAAGAACTACTGGTACATAAACAAGAATTATGTTTTATACAACACACCTTTCAGTGTTGGCGACATTGTAAGAGTTAATAAAAATTATTTATCTATTTATTAATAAAAACAAAAAAAATGAAAAAAACAACAATGATTGTGGCAATTTTATTAGCCAGTTTGATTAGTTATTCACAAGAATTTATGGGAATTTTGGTTGATGGAAAATTGTCTGATGCCGTAACAAAGTTTAAAGACAAAGGGTTTATTACTTCTTCTGTTAGTGCTGGAGGTACAATTATGAAAGGAATGATGGGTACAAAAGAAATAGAAGTTGTCATCTGTAATACAGCGATTACTAAAACAGTTTGGGCGTTTAAGGTATATCTTCCAAAAAAAGATACTTGGAATAGTTTAAAAAGTGAATATTTAGAATTTTTGGATTTGCTTACTAAAAAGTATGGAGAGCCTAAAAGCAAATATGATTTTTTTACAAGTCCTTATTATGAAGGAGACGGTTATGAAATGAGTGCGGTAGCTAATGATAAATGTAATTTTGCTTCTTATTGGAATGATAAATATGCAGTAGATATAAGTAAATACAAACAAGTTCGTATATCATACGAAAATCCTATAAATTCAGAAAAACAAGAAAAAGAAAAAAATCAATCATTTAACAATTCACTTTAAGTTTTTTTTAACAATTCATTTGATTGTTGTTAAATATATCAACACTATATTTGTACTCTAAAACGCAAAACAATGGCACACAACATTAATTACAATTCCAAAAGAGGAACACACAGTTTCGCCGCACATTCTGAAAAAGCGTGGCACGGATTAGGTCAAATTGTTGAAAACGCAATGACTTCCGAAGAAGCAATTAAATTAGCAAATCTGGATTATGAAGTTGTTAAAACTCCGATACATCCTATTTTGCAGAGTGGAGAGTACGGAGAAGCAATACCCGATAGGTTTGCAACAATTCGTACTGACAACAATGATTATTTAGGTCAAGTTGGTAATCGGTATGAAATTATCCAAAACAAAGATGCCTTTACATTCTTTGATTCAATTATTGACAAGGGTGAAGCAATCTTTGAAACAGCAGGTGCTTTAGGTAACGGCGAAAAAATATTCGTTACAGCAAAATTACCAGACGACATTTTAGTAAATGGCGAAGAGTGTAGCAAGTATATCATTTTGACAAATAGCCACGATGGTAGTTCGTCTATTATTGCTGGTTTTACAAGCATTCGTATTGTTTGTAACAACACACTACAAGCAGCATTGGGTAATCTTACTAACAAAGTATCTATTCAACATAGACTTGGTGCAAAAGATAGATTAGCTGAAGCATATAAAGTAATGGGAATTGCTTCTCAATATATGACAGAAGTTGAACAGATTTTTAATCAAATGAGTAACACTACGATAGAAGATGAAAAGCTAAAAACTTATATTGCTGATGTAATGAAACCAGAATACAAAGGTGTTATTACTAAAGAAGAAGAAGAAAAAATTAGCACAAGATTTAAAAATCAAGTTGATGCAATTTATGAATTTGCTTTAAGTCATCCTACACAAACTACTGATGCAGCAAGGGGTACTGTTTGGGGTGCATACAATAGTATTAGTGGTTATTACAACTATATAGCAAAGTTCAAAAATGAAGAAGACAAGTTCAAAAGTCAAATGTTTGGAAACGGTAATAATAAAATCAATAAAGGTTTTCAAAAAGCATTACAATTAGTTTAATATTTGTTTGTTTGTTTGTTTGTTTCAGGGGTGGGGAAGTTGTTCTCCCCCCCCTATTTTTAATAGAAGAATAATGAAAAAAATAAAAGTCAGATTTAATTTAAGTAAAGGAGAATACTTTATGAAATGGAAAGTTTCCTTTCCGTCTGGAAGTATTGTGTATTTCAATCCAGAAGAAATACAACTAATTATGTATGATTGTGAATTGAAAAACAACAAAAAAACAGCAAAAAAAATTTTTGACGGCGAAAACAAATCAGTATGTGCTTGGGTTTCTTGTTCTTCCATAGAAATTTTATCAGAAAAAACATCTATTAAAAATCTCAAACCGATTAAATATAATCCCAAAATAAGTCCTTGTTGGGTTTTTGAAAATAAAGATTACGATGAAGGTCGCTTTGAAAAAATCATCACAGAAAAAAATAATTTGTATGTCTAAATTCGCTATCGGGATACCAACACTTAACAGAGCAGATTTATTAATGCCAACATTAAAAAAATATGCAGAAGATTTTCCTAATACTCAAATTTATGTAATTGACAATGGAGAGCAAGATTTGAAAAACTGGGTTATTTGGAAAGGATTTCAGAATATTTCTGTTTTTGAAGAAGAAACTAATATTGGTGTGGCGGCAAGTTGGAATAAACTTTGTAAGCATATTTTTCAAGAACACGAATACGCTTTATTACTCAATGATGACATTTATTTGGGTTATGGAGAAGAAACGGTAGAAATGTCCATAGAAACCAATCCAAAAACTTTAATTCAAGCACAAGGAGTTGCTTGGTCTATAATTCTAATCAATAAAGAGTTGTATGAATTTGTTGGAGATTTTGATGAAACATTTTATCCAGCATATTATGAAGATAGTGATTACATATATCGTATGAGATTACTTGGAATACTATGGATAGTAGATAGTCAATTAAATCCACAAGTTTTTTTACAATCACAGACTTACGAAAAGTCCCCAGATTTTGTTAATGAAGCTATGGCTGAAAACAGAACACGATATATAAAAAAATGGGGTGGAATGCCTTTATTAGAAACCTATAATAAACCTTATAATGACTGAAAATTTACCAACATTTACCGAACTTGTAAAAACAGAACTTCAAAAATTTGATGAAGTAGTACCAAAGATTGAAGAAATAAAATCTCAATTTTTGCCATTAACTATACAGTCAATAGACGACAAAGTTGGTTATGAGCAAGTTGGTAAAGCATTAAGATTTGTAGTAAGTAAAAGAACTGCAATAGAGAACAAACGAAAAGAATTGAAAGCAGATAGTCTTGCCTTTGGTAAGGCGGTAGATACTAGAGCAAAGCAAATAACAGAGTTGCTTCTTCCAGTGGAAGAACATTTACGTCTTGAAAAAGAAAAAATAGATAATGCCGTTGCAGAAATTGAAAGACAAAAGGAAGTTGAAAAGCAAAATTTTATTAATGCAAGACACGAACAGCTAATAAAAGCTGGAATGATATTTACAAGCGGTGTTTATTATTGGCACAGTAGATTTGATAATACATTATCTGAAACGCTTTTGGCTATAAATTTGGAAACATTGCCAGAGTTTGAATTTAATGCAATAGTCATTAGAGTTGACAAATTAAATAAAGAGCAAAATTTAAAAATTGCAGCCGAACAAAAAATAAGAGAAGCGGAAATTGAAGAATCCAAAAAATTAAAAGAAATATCAGAAGAAAGGTGGAAGCAAAGTATGTATATATCATTACAAACACTTGGTTGTAAAATTTCTGATATGACTGGATTTGTATTTTATGGCGACAAATCAGTAATTAATGTATGGGAATTGAATGGTATCAATACAATAGAAGACTGGGAAACTAAATTGGCTGAAGTCAAAAAAAGAATAGCGGAAATTGATAAGGAGAAAGAAGAAAAAAACTCTACTATGTCTGATAAAGAAAAAGTTACTGAATATGCAAAGAAGCTATTAGAAATTGAAACACCAGAACTAAAAAGTCAAAAGTGGAATCAAGAATTTAAGAAATTACATTTATACATACAATCATTCATATAATGAAAATACTAATAATCTTAATTGCCGTTCATATTATCTGTTCTATTATAGCGAAAAGATACGTTAAAATAATTTTTTCAATTTATGAAAAAGATTTTGAAAGTAAGGGTATTAGTCAGGAAAAACTAAAATATTATGGTAATTTGTTTTCTCATTTGCCTATTTTGAATATGATTTTGTCTTTTTTTATGCTTTTTTTTATGCTTTTTTTTATTATTGGATATATAATTAGAATGATAAAATAACTTGAAAAAAAAATTTAGGTTTTTTTGTTTTTTCTATTAAATTTGTTCTCCCACTATGCCTAAAAAACCTTCTACATATAATCGGATATTAAAAGAGTTTACCAAGATAAACAATAAACTACCCGAAGAAAGAAAGTTATCAATACAACAGCGAAGAGAATTAATAAAAACAAGGATTAAGCCGCTTTATATTGATGTTCCAGCATATAAAATAAAAGTAAAAAAATTAAGGGCGGAAATTTATAAAGAGCTTGAATTTATACCGCCAAAAGAAATTTGCGACCTTAATTATATTGATACTTCTGAATATGCGTTTGTAGAGTGGTTTTCATTAGACGAAACAATTAGAGAGCTTGTTCCAGATTGTATTTATGTAAAAGTTACTGCTGGTTCATACGGTGAAACAAAAATTTTCAATACCAGAAATTATCAATACGGTAAAAAGGGTGTAAGAAATATTGTTGAAGCAATAAGAATAGATGCAGAAAATTCATCTGGTAAATATGTATTTTCTGGGTATCAAAAATTACGTCCACGAAAAAAGAATGACGGCACTCCCGAAAATTATTATTTAGACTTTGTATTGTACATAATCACTACAAAAAAAGGTAAAATAGTTACAGAAGAACCACAGGGTGATACAGAAACCGTAAAGTTTGACTTGCCTAAAACAAGAGAGGTAAAAAGTAAAAAAGCTAAAATAAGAAGTGTAATTGAGAGAAAAATAAAGCTTCTGAAACAAAAGAGAGACAGCAAAAGAAGGGCAAAGAAAACACTTCAGAAAAACATAGAAAAATATTCAAGTGCGGTCAAAAAAGTTACCAAATCGAAAAAACCTACTATTGATTCAAAAGCAGCAGCAAGAAAGCAATTCTTGGCTACTACTAAATTACTTGAAAAGTATTACAAAGAGGGTAAATTAACTAAATACCAATACGATAAATCACTTGAGAAAATACTAAAAGATTTTACAGCCTACAATGAAAAATAAGAGCATACGTTATGTTGCTAAAAGTTCAGAAGATTTTATTCTGAAAAGAATGATTAGTGAAAAAGCAAACGGCTACATCAAAAAGGGAACATTTACAGATGAAATTGTCTGGGGAAATTATGCCTATATTTTTCCGTGTATGGACAAAAAGAAGCAAACGGCATTTAAAAAAGGAATGTTTTTATTTGGTATGGTACGCAGAGATGCAAAAATATATCTTAATAACTATACTATAAGTTTACCAAAAAAATATCCGCAGATTGAATATAGAACAGATTTAACTGAAATTTTAGGTAAAATAACCGCAACCGACTTGAATCACGCATATTGGAGAATAGCCTATAATTTAGGCATAATATCAGAGCAAACTTACATTAAGGGATTACCAGACGAATACAAATCTGTTAGATTGGCGGCATTAAGCACTTTGGGTGCAACCAAAAAATATCAAAAGATAAAAAAGGGTGAATTTACAGATGAATATATGGTCATCAAAGGAGATGAAACATTACAAAGTGTTTACAAATTAATAAGACTAACCTGTTATAAATATATGAGTCAAGTAAAAAGATTGCTCGGTAAAGATTTTCTATGCTACAAAACGGATTGTATTTACTATATGGATAACAAAGAAAACAGAAAGATTGTAAAAGATTTTTTTGTAGATAAAGATTTATTAATGAAACAATTAGTATAACTTTATTGGCTGAAAAATTAAAATAATGTCAATAGAGAATTTAGAAACATATCTTAATCGTAATGGTTATCCAATGATAAGAAGATGTTTCAACTGTAAATTTTGGAAATTAGAAAAAGAAGCAGAGAAATTAGGAGTCTGTAATTTTCAAGAACTTTTTTTTGCTTTTACGCTGAAACCAACGGTACACCCGATACAAAATCTGGTAACAAGAGATTTCTATTTGTGTGCGGAACATCAATTTGAAAATGAAGATAAACTCGAAGCTGTTTCAAAAAAAGTAAGTCTTAAAGATAGTATCAAGACAAAAGACCAAGTGAAATAAAATGTTCAACTATCCCGTTGAGAAACATACCCTGCGGTTCTATAAATTTAAGTTTTTCGGTATAGAAGAACAAGTTACAATAGAAGCGTTTAATGGAAGAGAAGCCAGAGTTCTTTTGAGAGATTATGTATTAATGAATAGAAAGTATCAAAATATACCTATCATAAACTTATCGGTAGCTATTCCGATTGTCGGCGAAACAACTAAAATATTAAACAATGTTGAAATGGTATATGTTCCAAATGGTTGGATGCCGTTGTGGGAATTTGATAAAAATTACAGAGAAAAATTATGAAAAAGCCATCACTCTTTCCAGCAAAAATTTTACTGGTTATATACGGTAAAGATGGATACATACACGAAAGATTTTTCCCAGCACCTACTCTTTGGGAATATAAATCACAAATGGAAAATATGAGCCAACGCTTCGGCTTAAAGAATAAAGACTACAAAATTTTTCTTATTTCTCAATCTAGAATCAATAAATTATTATGAAAATATCTCAATCATTAATGAAAGCATATTTCAAATATGATAAAACAGAAAGGTTTAAAGCACAAGGCGAAAAAAATATTGAAAATGCAATTTGTGGTAAACTTTTCAAAGCGAAATACATTGACCACTCCGTAGAATTTCTACCGACTGATGCAATGAAAGAAGGTATTTATTTTGAGTATTTATGTACTGGTGCATTACCACGAAACAATGAAATACCGCAGCCAGAAGTAAATACAAAAGGCGAATTAACACCCGCATACAAAAGAATTAAAGAAGCATCAAATCTTTTTAAAAAAGTTATCTCTCACTATAAAATCAAAATTGATAGTATAGGTCTGGTATTAGAAGACGAAAACAAAAATGGTATTATAGATATTCTAGCTGAATGGAACGGGGAAAAGTGTATTATTGATTTGAAGTACTCTGGATTGTTAGACGACAAATGGAACAATTTGGGTTGGAACACAGAAACGCTTTCAACAAAAGATGATTTAATGATACAAGGAGTTCATTATAAAATTTTAGCAGAAGATATACTTGGTATCAAAGATATTCCATTTTATTATTTCGTTTTTAACAGTAAGAATCCTACTGATATGAAAATTATCAAACAGATTGTACAAGACGATAGAAAATATCTTCATAGAACCGATATTGACAAGATAAAAAATGAACTTGAGCAGCTAATGTATCATCCAAAAGCATTTCAACCATATCCAGATTACAGACAATGCAAAGATTGTCCGCTTTTTTCAACTTGTGAGCAAAGAGCAGAAGTACCTTTAATTACTGAAGTTTACTATTAACAGCATTTTAACATACATCTTTATTGATTAATAAATCAATATTCTATTTTTGTCGTATGAAACTATTTAAAAAAGGAAGATTTTCTATCGAATGGGAATCAAGTATTTTTTTAGTTGGATTTGCAAGTGATGAAGATGAAGCTTGTATTGTATTGTTCCAAATAATATTCTGTTATAAAACGAAAAAATGAAAGAGATAATTCAAAATTTTAAAGCACAATTAAGTGCTTACGAAAAGCAAATACTACCAGATTTGTTGGAGCAACACGGTATCAGTCCAGCTCAATTTGTACAGATAGTTTTATCTGAAGTGAAAAAGAATGAAAAATTATTACAAGCATTTTCTGAAAATCCTGCTTCACTATTTGCTTCAATTCTTGCTGGTGCTGAAATTGGTTTAATGCCAAGCGAAATGATTGGAGAGTTTTTTTTAATTCCAAGAAGTATCAAACAAAGTAACGGACAATATAAACAAACGGTTTGTTGTCAAATAGGATATAAAGGTCTTGTTAATATCTTAATGAGAAGCGGTGAAATAACCAGAATACACACAGAAGTAGTTTATGACGGCGATACATTTGATTATGTATTAGGTTTAGAACCAAATATAAATCACAAGCCAAATTTTGAAATTGAACGTACTGCAAAGAATATTAAATTCGCCTACGCTGTTGCTAAAAACAAAAACGGGGAATACCAGTTTGCCGTACTTACTAGAACAGAAATTGAAGCAATTAAGAATATGCAGAAATACCCAAATGAACTTTATTTCAATGATACGAAAGGAAACAATCGTTGGATGGAAAGAAAGGCAGCTTTGATACAATTATGTAAGTTGCTACCGAAAGATTATTATTCCAAAAAAGCAATAGGATTAGACAATATGATTGAAAGTAGCGATTACTTAACTCTTGATGACGAAAATAAAATTAAAATTATTAACCAAACAAAATTAAAATCAAAACTATCTGGAAGTATTATTAACAATTTAAACGAAACGGAATGAAAAAAATTTTAACACTTTTATTTATTGTATTTACACTAACAACATTTGCTCAAACAACAGCAGATGCTTACCGTGTTCAAATTGGTTATTGGAATAGATACAAAGAAAATTTTGAATGGAATGAAGCAATAGATTGTGATTTAACTTTTACTTTGGCTAAAACCTATATAAGTATTAATGACAGAGCCAATACTTTTTTAAGAATTATAAGTTGTGAGGGTGAAAGGAAGCAAGATAATTATATCAAAAACTCTTGGGTATGTTATGACGAAAAAAATAGAAGATGTATTTTTGGTATGACATATTATTCTGATGGAAAAATATTGTATTCGGTTTTATACAACGATATTTGTTATCGATACCTAATTACAAAAACAGACAACTTTTACCAATAAACAATATAATTATATAATGGAACAAATAACTATAACAAGACTTACAGATAATACTTCTGAAATAAAAATATCTGGCGATATTGAAACTTTGGTTACTATGGTTTATTCTGCCATAAAACAGCACGAAAAAATAAAAGATATTTTTTTATCCGCAACTTCTTCTTATATGATAGATATATTGGAAGAACAAGAAAGAATTAGAATGAATTAAATGAAAATATTACAGTGGATACGGCTTATTATTGTTTTAATTATATGTTTGCCCTTGATAATTTTTGCACTCGTAATTAAAAAATAGTTATTTATTATTTATAAGATAATATCCTAATGATGCCGCAGCTAACCCCAATAAAGCAATAGGTATCGTATCATTTGTTTCGTATAGCTTGATATTATTTGATGACTCATTTTTACCGCCATCACCATCTGCATTTAAAAAGTTTGAACTTGCAGTTTTTTCAATTTCTTTATTTGATTGTTGAATAGATTCTATACTTGAGCCATAATTATAGAATTTACTTTTATTGGTAATTCTTTCCATTTCTTTGAAATTGTATAAATTCATTCCAAAAGAATTTGTAATCCTTTTAGATAAAAATTTAATCTGTAAATCTGTTTGTGGAAGAATTGTAGTTGATACACTTGAATTTCCATTTAGAATAATAGGTGTGGGTGTATTTGTTAAATCAACAACAATAGAGCCTGAAAATTGATAAGGGTCAACTGTTGTAACAATATTCGTTATATTTTGATTGCCACTAACATCAAATCTTTGGTAATTAATAACTCCTATAAGTTGAGCAGCACTTGTTGAATATAAGTAAAAGCCTTGCACATCATAAACTTGATTACCCAATGATTGCTTGAATTGTGCATAAGTAACACCAGCCGTATTCGTACCACCACTTGTACCGCTATCTTGTACTACGACAGAAACGGCAGGGGTTGTATGATTTACTATTGTGGCATTAAATATGGGCATTACTTGGTAAGCATTATATTTCCAGAAACATCACAAACGATAAGCTTTTCGTCTTTTACATAACATCTCATTCCAAAATCTTTCATACACTCTTTATTAAGTTCTGTAAGACGGCTTGGAGATTCACCAGCTTTCATTGCTTCTGTATAAGCAGTAGCAACTATTTCAGCGTTTTCCATAGTAGGTTTAACTGGTATTGCAGACGCATCAAAATCTTTTATAGGACTCGTTGTTGTTGGCGATGTTTTTGATTTAGGTCTTAATGCCCAAAACAATAAAAATCCTCCGCCAAAAATCAATGAGAATTTTAATAATTTTTCTTTGTTCATTTTATTTTTCTTTTGATATAAACCATAAGATACCGAAAATTGCTAAAATACCAGCAGCATAAATACCAACTCTTTTTACAGAATCTAATGTTTCAGCTTGTAGGTTGTTAATCTTCGCTGTTTTCATTTGTTCTTGTAGTCTATCATATTGGTCTGGTGTTAATACTCCACCTTTTGTAAGTACGCTATCAATGATGTTTTGAATATCATTTGAAGAACTCAACAACTTTTGTTTAAGCTGTTCGCCTAATTTAGCATTTTCAGCATTCTTTTTGCTTTTAGATACTAATTCTTTGGCTTGACTCAATAATTTTTTAATATCTTCTGTTAACATTACTTAAACTTTTGTTTTAAATATTCAACAAAAAGAGTAGCCAGAGTACCAATGCCAAACATATAGCCATACATCCAGTTAATCTTATTAGTCCATTTTTCTTTAACGCTTTCCAACGCTTCAAGTCTTGTTACAATACCTTGCTGTCCTAATTCTTTATTACCAACCAATGCCGTGTATATCTTGTTCATCTGTGTTTCCATTTGCTTTACACTTGCTGAAACACCATTAATTGTATCTTCAAGATTACTGACTTTGTTTTCTTGTTCCATACTCATTTAAAAATTATGCTATTATAACACTAAATTAATGTATAATAGCAAAAGTCAACTATTTTTTTTAAAAATTTCTATTCTTTTTTTTCACTATCAGTATTTTTAATGCCGTATCTTATATATTTCCACCAAAATCTTTCGTGAATAAAATACAAAACTGGTTTATATAGTAATTCTGCTATCGTAAAAGTAGCACCTATTTTAGCACTTCCAGTGGTTATAAAAAGTATCAAAAACCCTATTGAGCTGCTTAATATTCTGTATGATATTGTTTTCAAAATATGTCTTTTAAGTTGTACCATTATAATAAGCTTTTATTTTGTTTTTGCTCTTCTCTAATTTTTGTTGCTGATATTTCGGCTATATCTGTTGGTGGTATGTATTCAATAATATCGTATCCAACTCCTCTCCCAAAGTTTATGGAAGCTATATCTGGTATAATAATTACTCGTACTTGTCCTAATAAGATATTATCTACATAATGTTTGCAGATATTACTCATAACCTCTTCTGCCGTATATGGATTTTTTTCGTCTGTTGGCATATCTCTTACCGCAATAAGTACTTTTTCGCCTTTATCCAATACTTGCTGAAACAATTCTTGATGACCTTTGTGTAAAGGCTGCCAACGACCAATAAACAAATTGAATTGTCCTTCTTTTTTTTCCATTGAGCTTTTAACGTGATTTTTCGTAGTCCACATAGTTTTTAATTTAATTTTTCGATAATTTTGTTTACACATTCATCAATACTTAAAACAGATGTATTCAAAACCAACTCATTCCGTACTTGTTCTTCAAAATCACTGGCAAAGTTCATATTTCTACCCCTGTCTTCGTCATACTTCAAGTATATCTCTACTAACTTTTCCGAATTATCATATAAGTAATTCCTTAAATCTTCGTATGGTGTAACAAATGAAAGTATTGGCGTGAAACCCTCTTTTTCTAAATACAATGCCATATCAAAAGCACCCTTTAGGTTTCTTAATCTTCCCTCTTTGCTGTAATCTTTATTCTTGGTAATATCTCGCCATTTATCGCCGTCAATTTTTATAAATGGTAAAACATAATACCTTTTTGTCAAAGCATTAGACAATGTAGTTTTTCCCGAAGCTGGTTGTCCGTAGAACAGAATAATCATAGTTTATTGTTTATAATTAAAATAATCGAAATACCATTTGTTTTTTTGATATATCTGGTTGTAAATATTTAATCCTAATACTTCTTTGGCTACTGATGGAACAAATGTAATATTGTTTTTTATTTTATGGTCGCCATATATTCCGTGAAATTTATCGTCTTCAAAAGTAACTTGCTGAATATTTTTATAATCCAATTCATAATAAGGAATTTCTAAAAAATCGTAAACTTTTTGCATTTCATCTTTTGGATTAGTGCATAAATCTTCAAACTTTACAAATAGAATTTTTTTATCAAAACCCCTATGTATAACTTCTTTTAAATTTTTAGTTGTTGTGCCGACTGGATTTTTTTCTAACCATATAGAAACTCTTTCCCCAATAGTTACACCCGTTGGTTCAGTTTCTTTTGGATTGCCTTGCCATTTGTGCGGATTCTTTCTATAATTCTTTTCCATACTTGCCAAAATATCACGCAAATCTCTAACCATACATATAATCTTCGGATTGGGATAAAACTTGTCTAAAAACGCTGTATTTATCGCCCAAGCACGACTTTTATCTATCTTGTAGGGTTTATTCGTCAAGCCAGAAAAATAGCCTTCTAATGCAAATCTACAATAAGTTAAAAATGCAGATTTCATTTCCATTTCGTCTTGCGACTTAAATGCTGGAGAATTAGTATAAATTTTTTTGGAATTAGTAAGGAGTTCTGCCAATGGACTTGTTGGTGTTGCATAAATATCTGGATTGTTTCCAAGTATATTTTGCATCAAAGTACTACCAGAACGAGGCATACTACTATTGAAAAAAATCATTTTTGGTAGTTAAATTTTTGATAGTACCATTTATAATTTTCGTAAAGCCAGTTGCAAATATCTTTTCCAAGTACAGAGTCGGCATCGCTTGGTTTTAGTTCTAATTTAGGTCGTATGGTGTGTAATCCAACACCTAATCCATATACGCTATCATCTTCTTTGGTTATTTGCTGAATGTTTTCAAAATCGTGAGCAAAATAAGGGACTTCTAAATAGTCGTAAATTCTTACCATTTCTGCGTCTGGATAAAGACATAAATCTTCTGCTTTTACAAAAAGTATCTTATCGTCATAACCCAAACGTATCATTTCAAAGATTCGTTCTAATGCTCTGCCAATGGTATTTGTAGGATGTACCCATTCGTCAACTCTTTTATGAACAGTAGTGCCTGTGGCGGTACTGTCATTTCTTATAGGGTCGTGTTGAAGTTGATTCTTACGATAAATTTTTTCGTAGGAGCAAAAAATATCTTTTAGGTTTCGCACCATACAAATAATTTTTGGATTCGGATATATCTGTTCCAAAAATCCTCTATACACACCCCAGCCACGACTTTTATTAAGCACATATTTTTTATCTGTTAGATTATCTGCATAACCTTGCAAACCTTTATTACAAAAGCCTATGAATGCTTTATTCATAAGTTGTTGGTCTTGTGCTTTAAACTCTGGAGAAGTTGTAAAATTGGCTCTTGCACCAAAAAGAAGTTCTAATAAGCCATCAGTTCCAGAAACAAAAAAATCTGGATTCTGTCCAATTATATTTTGGAGTGTTGTTGACAAAGCTCTTGGCATTGAGCTTTGAAAGAATATTTTCTCTACCATAGTTTTTTTTTTATTTCTCTAAAGATGCGATTATTTTATCAACATCAAATATTTCTTCTTCGTTATTATATGGGAATTGTTCTGGATTTCCAGAAATATCAAATTCTTCATACATAGCGTGTCTCAATTCTGGCTTGTTTGTGAATGGATTTGCCAATATGTTATCGTGTATAGTATAGCCTAAATTTTTAGGACTATTAGTTATCCAACAAACTGTTGACGGAAGATTTAATGCAGCAGTTGAGTGCTGTAAAAAACTATCAATCAATAATCTTTTTTGAGATAGTAAAGTAAGTGCCAATAATTCTCTAAAACCAGCGTTTATTGGTGTTGTATTTTGATAACCAATTTGGTCTTCTCTTTTTATGTGAACAATGTTATATATTGGTGAAAAATGTTCAATAATTTTTATTACAACTGAAGATGGCAAATCTCTTGCAAAAGAATATTTTATGTCTTTGTTTGCACCACCATTTGTTTGCATAACCATAATTGGTTTATCAGACTGATATTTCTTTTGAAAGAAATCTAATTCTCTTTGATTTAAGAAAATTTCTGGCTGTTCGTTATGATAATTAATGCCATTCATAGAACACCAAACATCAATCAAATGTTTTTTATGGTAGATATAATCACTTTCTAAATAAGGGTCGTGAGCCATTACTTTTACATCTTTGCCTTTAACAAAATCATCATAAAAGTAGGTGATAGCACCATATTGTAGTGATTTGTTTATGTTTGGATTGTTCAGAAAAACTTCTGGATAACCACTTACAACAATAAGGTTTGAATCTGGATAATTTTCTTTTACTGCTTTACAAACAGCAGTTGCAGCAACGCATTTTCCAATGCCGCCATTAATTTGTAGAATGTAGTTTTTCATTTTATTTTCTCTTTTTTAAAATGTAAATATAA
>JBEICW010000002.1:0-27170 GCA_040383785.1 Ignavibacteria bacterium
AAATAATATTTTATACTTTTGACTTGAACTTTAAAACATAGAGCATGAAAAAAACACAAAAAATATATAATGCAATTATAATGCTTGTTGCACTTTACTTTTTATTAAGAGTTATAATTTCTATAATTTTTCAAATATGATTTATTTAATAATTTTACTGATAATTGAGTTTCTATTCAAACCAAGAATAGATATTACAAAAGATAAAAAAATACTATTGTGGTATGGCAGAAGTTTAAGAAGAACTTATTTCATAATTTTTGAACCATGATACAAGAATTTATAACAACAGATGGGGAAGTAATTTCAGTAGAAGAAAACGCTTTTTACACAAAACTATTAAACCATGTTCCAGACCAAGAACTAACTTCTTATTTTCTCAAAAAAAACCTTCTCAAAAAAGTTAGAGAAAACCACAAAGTAACCAATGGAGATAATGGACTTTCTATTATACAATTGAGAAGTCTTTTTTCTTTTGAAGAAATAGAACAAGCTTTGGAATATTTACAAGAAAAAAACCAAATTCAAAAGAGAGAAGGAATTAATCACGAACTATATTTTTTAAACACTAAAAACAAATAAAAATGGAAATTTTCACAAACGAATTTAAAAACTTATTATCAACACAATTAGAAGAATTAACTAATGTTGTAAAAAAAGATGAAGTAAAAATAGATGGAGCAAAAGTAATGTCAGATTACGAAATTGCAAAAGCAATTGAAGATTGTATGAATAATCCAAATTGCGGTAAAAAAGAAAAAAAGAAAAAAAACAAAGGGTTTAAAGTAGGCGATGTTGTTTATTGGGGAGAAAGAGAAGGGGTTGTAACAGAGGTACATAATGAAACAGATGAAGCATCACTTTATGTTTCTTTTAAAGAAAATGTAGAATTTAGAGGTTGGGAACTTTCTTTTACTAAAGATGGTAGATTTTTAAATGGTTGTCCAGTAGTTTTATCTCGCTTTCCTTATGAATTAAAAATTAAAAAGATTAAATAATTATGATACTTAAAAGACCTATTATATTTTTTGATTTGGAAACAACTGGTTTAGATGTTTCAACAGCAAGAGTAGTAGAAATAGCTTGTGTGAAAATTGATATTGATGGAACTCGAACAGAAAAACACTCTTTAATCAATCCAACAATACCAATACCAAAAGAAGCAAGTGATGTGCATGGCATTACAGATGATAAGGTGCAAGGTAAACCAAGATTCATTGAACTATCAAAATCTTTATATGCTTTCTATTATGGTTGCGATATTGGAGGTTTTAATTCAGATAACTACGACATACCTATTTTGGTTGAGGAGTTCTCAAGATGCGGAATTGTATTTGGCGATTGGGAAATGAATACAGTAGATGTTTATAGAATTGAAAAACTATTACGACCAAGTAAGCTTTCTGATGTTTACAAAAGATATACTGGAAAGACTTTAGAAGATGCCCATTCCGCCATAGCAGATGTAGATGCGACAGTTGAGATTTTATTCCACCAATACGAAGGCAAAGATGAAGTTACGCCAGAAGAAATGGAAAACTTTTATCGATTGAAAAAAAGATATGATTTATCTAATAAAATGTTTACAGATGAACAAGGTATAGTTTATTGGAATTTTGGTAAATATGCTAATGAGCCAATAGAAACTGACATGAAATATGTGGATTGGGTATTGCAACAAAAAACATTTTCTGAAGAAACAAAACGTAAGATTAACGATTACTTTAATAGAGATAAAGTTAATGGGTAACATAGAAGACAAAATACAAGCATGGGTAAATGCCAATGCTTCAGATAATACGAAAGTAAAAGAATTGGTTGAAGTGGCAAAAGAGTTTGCAAAAGACTTTGCTTTATGGAAAGAGTACCAAGTTCAGCAAGACGAAGATGGCAACTATTATGGCGAAAGCAGAATAGGAGTAAGTAGAAAAAATCCAGTTAATATTCATTCGTTAATGGATGTGTATTTAGATGAAAAAAAATTGTGGAACAAACAAATTGATAAACTAAAATGAGAAAGTGGCTTGTAGGTTATTGGAAGTATAAAAATGACCAATATGAAGATTACGAAAAAGAAATTGAAGCAAAATATTTTGATTTAGCTTATTCGGAATTTAGAAGAACTAATCCAAATGTAAAAATAAGATTCATTCAAGAAATTAATTAGTATGACAGCAAAAGAAAAAGCAAAAGAGTTGGTAGATAAATATAGAAAGTATGTAGGCGATGGAATACATAATGGTTTTTATAGCGGAGAAATAACTTGGAATAATCAAAAACAATGTGCATTAATAGCAGTTGATACTATAATTTTTGAGTTAAAATTAAGAAATTGTAGCGTAAAATATTTTGAAGAAGTAAAACAAGAAATAGAACTATTATGACACCAGAAGAAAAAATTCAGTATGTTAATTATGGACTAAAATTATTGAACATAGAGCTTCATAAAGATTTACTTGAAAAAGTAATTTCAGTAATTGAGGTTGTTGATAATAAAAAAGGACAAACAAGTATTAAAGACATTTTAAAATTGAAAAATAAAGTAAAATGATAACACACGAATTGAGATTAAAAACAATAGCGGTATGCTCCGAGTTGTTATTAGAAGCAATGGATGATGGTAGAAAATTAAACCCTAATGGAGAGCTTTTAAAAAGTCTTTTAGAAAATCAAGTTGAAGTAGTTTACAGCCATCAAGAAATACGAAACAATAAAAGTTACCAAGAAACAAAAAATAGAGTATTATTTAATATTAACGCACACTTTAATTTACCTAAAAAATGAACCAAGAACAAGAACTAATGGAAAACGGATTACCAAGAGAGGTCGTATTATCAATTGATGCTAAATTCAAAGAATACGAGGATATAGCAAACGAATGGAATAAAAAAGCATACGATATTGTAGTTAGCGATGAAAGTCAAGTAGATTTAATGCAACAAGCCAGAGAAGGCAGACTTCTTTTAAAAGCAAAGCGAGTTGAGATTGAAAAGACACGCAAACGCCTTAAAGAGCAATCTTTGTTAGAAGGTAGATTTATTGATAGCCTTGCCAAAAGATTATTCGCTATTATAGAACCAGCTGAAGAACATTTAGAAATCCAAGAAAAGTATGCTGAAACAAAAGAGCAGTTGAGAAAGGCAAAACTTAAAGCAGACCGATTAGAGTTACTAAAACCATATTTACAAGTTTTAGATTTAGATTCTTTTGATTTAAGTACTATGTCGGATGTTGCTTTTAATACTATTTTAAACGGTGGAAAAATGTCGCTTGAAAATTATGAAAAAGAGCAAGAGAGAATAAGACTGGAGCAAGAAGAAACAGAAAAAAAAGCCAAGTTGTATGCAGAAAGAAAAATGAAAGTAGCACCCTATTCTTTTTTTATTGTAAACGAAGATGATGTAATTTATCCTGATGCTACTGAAGAACAATTTCAAGCTATATTTCAAAGACTAAAAGACCGAAAACAAGAATATGATAACCAAAAAGAGTTGTTGGCAAAGCAAAATGCCGAATTGCAGAAACAAGTTGCAAAGACAGAAAAAAAGGTTACGGTATTAACTAAAAAATCTTTAGAATTTGAAGCCATTGCATCTTCTAATGTGAAGTCTTATCAATCTGAAATAGATATTTTAAAAGCGGAACATACAAACATGAAAACAACTTTAGAAACCGCATTAAACTTCATTATTCCAGACCAATTGAGAAAAAATATCGAAGCAACTTTAAAATCTTTAAAATAATACGTTTTATTAAATATAATATTTTGTATTTAATATAATATTTTATACTTTTGAAGGATTAACTAAAACAAAAAAAAATGAAAAGAATTTTTAGATTTATTAATTGGCTGTTTGGTAGAGAAACGCCAAACATAGAGCAAACACAAATTACTATTCAAGATGAAGTTAAACAACTTCAATCAATTGAAGATTCAGTAAAAGAAATCAAAGTTATTCACGAGGAAATTTCTAACAAGTTAGAGGTTTGCACTAAAAGACCAAAACCACTTGTAATTGACCCAAGACTAACATCAAGTCAAATTAAACATTTGTTCTTCTCTGGAAAAGAATTACTAACTGAAGGTATGTCCAGAAAAGAAAAACAATATTACGCTAAAAAGATTTTTATGTTTAAAAAGAAAAGAAATATGAAAATTGTTTTTGACAAAAAAGCAAAATCTTATAAATACTATCCAAATGGCTTATAAAAAAATTACAGCAGTAACATTTGACACTTTAAGTTCAATGTCCGAATTATTATTCAGAAATCAGAACCAAAAAACATATCATCAAATTCAGACAAAAGTTGCTGACTTTTTGGTTAACAATGGAGAAAAAAAGTTTTTAGAAGCGTACAATGAACTTCAAGAAACTAAAAACCACATAAAAGCACTTGACACCTTTAAAATATAAAACCATGCCGATAATAGAAAAAAAAGTAACAAAGCTATATCAGATATTAGCTAAACGTGGAATGTCGCAAAAAGACTTGTACGAATTAATCATAAAAGAGAATGATGGTAATAAAGTTACTATGTATATCCTTAACGAAATGATTAATGGTAAAAGAAAAAATTACCACATTAATACAGCAGTATTAATAGCAAATGCTTTAGATGTTCCAATTGACGATATTGTAGATTAATATGGAGTATATTAGTTTTATAAAAGCCTTGCAAAAGAAAGGTAAAATATATTATGAAGTTTGGTTGTCAATTCTTTTTAGACTGGAAGAAAAAAACACCATAGAGCTTCATAGGAGATTAGATTTATCTAAAAGCCAATATTACCGAATTATAACTTTTGGAATGAAATTATGGAATGAAATTATACCAAGCGAATCTATTGAATTAAATTACGGAAAATTAACTATTTGTAGAACAGAAATTGTAAAAAAAGAAACCAAGCCAAAAGCAGAAAAAACTATAAAAAAACAAGTTGAAAAAGTTGAAACTGAAATTAGTATGGATGAGGTTTATGATAGCATAATTTCTTATCTAAATCAGAAAGCAGGAACGGCTTATAAATCACAAACTAATTCTTATAGAACTTTTATAAATGCAAGGCTAAAAGCTGGTTACGGAATAGAAGATTTTTATAAAGTAATTGATAATAAGTCAACAGAATGGATTGGTACAGATTTTCAAAAATTCCTTCGACCAGAAACACTTTTTGGAAATAAATTCGATAGTTATTTGAATCAAATTATTACAATAAAAACAAATCAAGATATAGCTTATGAACAAGTTAGTAAAGCAACAGAACTCGGTTGGAATACAACTGGTTAATCCTAATCAAATAAAAAATGTAAGTCAAAGCCAAGTTGGTATTTACAACGCAAGTTTATCTAACAAAAAGTTTAAAGAATACTCTACTGAAAAAGACTTGTTACTAATGAACGCCTTGATTACTAAATGGGCAAAGTACATTGGAGCAAAGCAACCAGAAGCACTTGATTTAAACAGTATTGCTAATTACATTAGAGAGAGTTTCCCAAACTTCAACGATGTTGATTTAAACGAACTGATAACTCTTTTGGTAAATGGTAGATTAGAAACTGATGCAGAAGCGTATGGTAGTTTGAGTATAATGTATTGCTCTAAAGTACTTCACGCTTATCAAGATTATAAATTCAAGGTTTTATTCAAAGTTCGTGAAGAATTGCAAAAAATAGAAAGCACAAAACCAAAACCAATTAATAAAGACGAAAGGTTGGCTAATTTCAAAAAGCTACTATTGTACGCTAAAGAAACCTCTAAAAAAGAAAACTATATTGATGCTGGGGATATTGTTTATGGATTTATAAGAAATAGTAAATTAGTTGCAATACCTAAACACGTTCAAAACGATGCTTTAGAATATGGTAAAAAAAGGTTTTCAGATGAAAAAAAGAAACGATATATGGAAGCAACCATAAAACACCATTCTTATAAAACATTGTCTGATTTAAACTTTGAAGAAGAAGATAAAGTAAAAAAATACGCAAGGGAATATGTTGTTAATCTTTGGCTAAAAGAAGTTGATATTCAACCTATTGTTGATAAATTAACATACCAAATGATTGATTATTAAATAAAATATTTTATATTTGAAATAATAAATTATATTACATTATGGTAGAAAGTGGAAAAGTAATAAGTATTATTAAGTCTAATGATTGGACTACTCAAGTTGTTATTCGTAAAAAATGGAATAACGCTTATTTACCTATATGTTTTTCTGCTTATGATGAACAAAAAAGACTTATTAATCAAATAGGTTTGGAAGTTGGAGATGTGGTAAAGATAAATTATCATTTGTACTCAAAAAAATTCAACGATAAATATTACACTACGGCTCAAATTGATTTCATAAAAATAACACAAAAGAAAAATCCTCAACTAATGGTTGACCTCGAAACTGGATTAATATTATAGAACCAAAAAACACAAAACAATAATAATGGATAAAAAAATAAATGTATTGAGTTTATTTAACGGTATGAATACTGGTCGTCAAGCATTAGAAAATGTAGGTATAAAAGTAAATAAGTACTATTCAAGCGAAATTAAACCATACGCTATTGAATTAACACAATATCATTTTCCTGACACTATTCAAGTTGGAGATGTTACAAAATGGAAAGAATGGGATATTGATTGGAAAAGCATTGATTTAGTTTTAAGCGGAAGTCCTTGTCAAGATTTAAGTCAAATTGGTAAACGTGCAGGAATTAATGGTAATAAATCATCTTTGTTTTTTACTTTTGTTGAGATATTAGAACACATAAAATCATTAAATCAAAACGTATTATTTCTTCAAGAAAATGTAGGTAGTGCAAGTAAATTAGATGTTGGAATTATGTCGAGAGCATTAGGAGTTTATCCAGTACGGATTAATTCAAGTTTATTAACTGCACAATTAAGAGATAGATACTATTGGTCAAATATAAAAACAAAAAAAACAATTTTTGATTTAGTAACTGATATTCCACAACCAAAAGACAGTAAAATAATATTAAAACACATTATTACGAGTGGAAGTGTGGATAGAAAAAAGAGTGTTTGTTTAATTGAAAGGTATATAGGTGCAATTCCAAAAAGCGATGAAGCAATTCAAAGACACTTAAAAAATAGAGTTGATTTTGGTTCTTACACAGTAGTAAATGAAAACGATAAATTAAGAGCTTTTAATAAAATTGAAATGTGTAGATTACAAGGTTTTCCTGATAATTATTGCGATATACTTTCAACTGAAAAAGCAGGAAGTCTTTTAGGCGATGGTTGGACTTTACCAATAATAGAACATATTTTTAAATTTATAAAAAACTAAAAAACACAAAATGGAAAAACTAACTTTAGGCTCATACCAAGAGCAGTACAAGGCTAACAAGCTACAAATGATTAAAACTAAAAAAGGTAGAATTGTTTCTTTGGAATTATTAGAAGATTTAAAAAAAACAAATTCAAATATTGACATAGATGTTAATGTTGTTTTTAATCCTAAAATATGCATACAAAAACACCTTTTTAATCAAGGATTTTTATTGCCTTACAAGTTTTCAAAAAATTTAGAAAAAGCAAAATTAACTTTATTTTTATTAAAAGAAAACGAACATATTTCAGAATCAGAATTTAAAATTTCTCTTTTTGAATTAAATGAAAAAGTAAATAAAGAAATTGACAAAATACTTGTAAAATATACCGAACAAGACTGGGAAGTTTCACGAGTTCAAATGAATAAATTAAAATAGTTATGGATAAAGAAATTAAATTAGTAGTAGCAATTCCTACTATCAATAGAGCCGACCTTCTTAACGATGCGTTGGCTAAATATTTTGAGGATTTTAAAGATACGCATATTGCTATTTGCGATAATGGTAATCAAGACATTATAACTCGTGAAGAAAACTTTATGATTTATAGACCGCAAGAAAACCTTAATGTTTCTGGCAGTTGGAATATGCTTATTGATTATTCAGAAAAAATAGGAGCAACTCATGTATTGGTTCTTAATGATGATGTTTATTTGGGGCGTACAGAACACGAAATTAAATTACTGATAAAACAAAATATAGAAATGCCTTTTATAAATTCACTAATGAATTGGTGTTCGTTTATTTTGAGTGTAGATGGATATAAAAAAATAGGCGATTTTAATCAAGAGTATTTTCCAAATTACTACAATGACAACGACTATTGCTACCGAATGAGATTGTTAAATATGGAGCGACTTAACACCTCTTTTTTGAATCCAATAGTATATAGAAATTCAATGACCATAGCGAAAGACCCATCTTTGAATAGTAATTTTATGAAATATAGACAAAACTATATTGAAATGTGGGGTGGATTGCCTAATGAAGAAAAATTCACGACTAAATTCAACAAATAAAATGAAATATAATAAACAAGATATTATAAACGAAATAATTGCATGGCTGATGCTTATTTTACTTATAGTAACATTAATCCATTTAATATAAAGCGACATGAGCGATTTAACACCATTTCAAAAACAATATTACACCACAACTACTGAAATAGGAAGAAAACCATCAAAAAGGTTTTTGCAAATTGTAAACGATAACGATATACACCCAACCGCTATAATTGGTAATAATGTTAGAATTGGAAAGGGTAACAAAATTGGTGCGTATGTGGTAATTCAAGGAAAAACATTTATTGGCAACAATAATGTATTTGAGCCTTTTTGTTCAATAGGGAACGAGCCAGAGCATAAAGAGTTTTTTGGTAAAAAAAACAAAGGAACTAATATTGGGAACAACAATGTTTTCAGAGAGTATGTAACTGTTAATGCAGGTTGTTATGTGCCTACACAATTAGGAGATAATATCACTATGTTGAGAGGTTCTCACGTTGGACACGATTGCGAAATTAACGATGGCTGTACTATTAGTTGCAATGTGCTAATTGGCGGTCATTCTTTGCTTGGAAAAGGGGTTAATATGGGTTTAGGTAGTATTTGCCACCAGTATTCTAAAATAGGCTCTTATGCAATGATTGGTATGGGTGCAATAGTTACTAAAAAAATCAATCCAAGTTGTTTTGGAACGTATGTAGGTAATCCAGCTAAATACATAAAAGACAACGATTATATGAAGCAAAAATGGAGTTATGAAATGGTTTTGGATATATGTGCTGAATTTGACAAAATGGTAGAGAGTTACGATGGAAACCTTATTTAAAAAATGCAGTTTTTGTAAATGTCAATTCAAAGAAACTTCATTAAAAGAATTTCGTAAAAATGATTATTTAAGTCTTGGGTCAATTTTCGTTTGTAAGGTTTGTGAAAAGAAAGTTGATATAAAAGAATATCAGTCAAGGTCAACAGATAATTACGTTGTAAATTCATTGAGGTATAAAAACAAAATCAACTATGGAATAGATTCAACAGATGAAATGTTAGAAATTCAACTATTGAACATTAAATTGAAAAGGGAGCTAAAAAATGATTCAACAACTAAAAGAGCTGATAGGTAGAAAATTTTCTTATAAGGATAAGGAAATATTAATCAAAAATACCAAAAGGGTTAGTGGGGTTTATGTCATATTAACTGATAAGAAAACATACAACTTCTTTGAAAGTGAAATACCTTTTTTCTTAAAAGAAATAGTTGAAATTCCCAGAGTAAAATTGAAAGAGGGGGTTTTAGAAAAAAGACAACTTGAATTAAAAAATGTATCAATACAAGGAAAAAAACACGAACTCAACACCAATAAAATGGAGAATAACGAAAAAAATATTGTACCAATACAAGAAGCTAACTTGAATGTTAGAAATGTATTAATGGAAACACTTGATAAAGTAAGAAACGACAAATCATATATTCCTCAAGCTAATGCTATTTGTAATGTAGTGGCTCAAATGATTAACATTCAAAAATTAGAATTATCAATCAAAAATAAAAAGTAATGACAGAAGATTTAATCCCTTACTATAAATGGGTTTACGGAAAATTTGTATTAGTAGGATATATTAAAAAGTAAGACTATGACAATAAAAGAAAGATTTAGAAAAGTATTTAAAGACCATTTTTCAAAAGGAAAAGAAGAAGAATTATTATTAATGGATGTTGATGATGATTTAGAACAAATAGCAGATGACTATGCTATTGAGTTTTCAGAATGGTGTTGTAGTAGATATACAAAACTTTATTCTGTATGGTGTCCTATTTTTGGCGACCAAAGAGATAAAAATAATTGGAGAACCACAAAAGAACTATTAGAAATCTTCAAAAAGGAAAAAGGATTATGAAGCTAAAACAAAAGTTTGAGAGTTGGTTTTTAAAAGAAGTTAGATTTACAATGAGCAAAACACATATTGCAGATAGATTTGAGGAAATAGCAGATAATCACGCTATTGGGTTTGCTTTTTGGCTACTTACTGAAAAAGATGAAACAAAAACATTAAGAGAAATGTTAGAAAAATTCAAAAAGGAAAAAGGACTATGACACACATTGTAATATCAGGAAATGAATGTTATATCTATATGAATGGCAAACTTATTCATAAAACCAGAACAGATAATTCAGAATCAGGTGTTACATTTGATGTAATGCCTTATAGAAAAAATGATAGTTTAAAATCAATAAGAAATGGATAAAAAAAAAGAAAAAGGGTTATGAAAAAAGGGAAACTTGAATTATTAACACCAAAAGAAAAAGCACATGAATTAGTAGATTTGTTTTTTATGCCACTACCACTAACTTGTCAAGTTTTAACAGAAGTTAATGGTACTTCTTTTGAATATGATGATTGGGAAGTAGCAAAAAAATGTGCTTTAATTTCAGTTGATGAAATAATAAAATATTCTCCAAATAAACCAATTGAAGAATATGATACAAAAGAATATTTTAAAAAAGTTAAAAAAGAAATAAGAAAACTATGAGATTAACTGTTTCAATGCCTTGCTTCGGTAGAAGAAAAGGTACTATAAGAGCAATTGAATGTATTGCCAACCAAACAGCTAACGATTGGGAAGCACTTGTAATTGGAGATGGTTGTCCTATAATGCAAGATTTTGTAGATAGCAACTACTTTGCTGATATTGTAAAAGATTGTAATGCAAAAGGAAACCAATTGATAATAAAAAACAATAAAGAAAATCGTGGCGGTCATGGTTACTTCATTACTAATGAAAACATAAAACTTGCCAGAGGTAAATACTTTACTTTTTTTGCCAACGATGATATTTTATTGCCAAACCATTTTGATAATTATTTGTCGGCTATTGAAAACACCAATTACGATTTTATGTACTTTGATAGCTATGTAGCACCAAGACGAGCCAATAGGGTTGCTCAACTTCAATATGGAATGATTGGTCATAGCGAATTAATTATTAGAACCGAGTTCTTAAAAACAATGCCAACGCATGATTCAGATTATAGCCACGATTGGAGGCTAATAGAATCAATGAATAAGTTTGGCACACACGCTAAAGCAGTTAACCACCCACCAACTTATCACGTTATGAGTTTATCTGACAATAGAGAGCAAGGAATTGAATAATTTTTATTACATTTGTGATAACATTATCTATGGTGGAATAATGTATATCATAAAAATATAAATTTAAAAGCATTTAAGAGTAGTAAATCCACCATTTTACGAAATTAGATGCTTTTTATTATTATGGAAATTTACAAAAACACTTTTATTGAAGATTTAGAAAATGAAATTTGGGTAAAAACAAATGAATATGACTTGGATTACTATTTTAGTAACATGGGTAGAATTAAGTTAGAAAATAAAATAGTAAAACAATATTTAGATAAAGATTTTTATTGTTTATGTAATTTGAAAATAAACGGAAAAGACAAACTTTTTAGAGTTCATAGAATAATAGCTAAATACTTTATTGAAAACACAAATAATAAACCTCAAATAAATCATATAAACTCAAATCCAAACGACAATAGAATTGAAAATTTAGAATGGGTTTCACATTCTGAAAATAACATACATAAGTTTTTAAATAAAAAGAAAAGCAGTATTTATGTTGGTGTAACTTATTGTAAAAAGTACAAAAAATGGTTAGGACAAATACAAATAAATAAAAAAAAGATTCATACTGGATATTTTAATACTGAATTAGAAGCACACGAAAGTTATTTAGAGTATAAAAGACTAAACAATATAAATAGTAAATATTAGATTAAATAAAACTTATCTAAAATAATAAAACATATCTAAAATAATATTTTGTATTTAAAATAATATTTTATACTTTTGACTTGAACTTTAAAAGATAACACATGAAAAACGTATTTTATTTTATGTTAGTAATAGCATTAGTAATTCTAACTTCAGCTACAACAGTTAGCGTAATGACTGTAAAACCTGCAACTCCAAAGTATTTTGTTGTTAAAGAATTTACGGATGCTGATTACAATGATGAACAAGCAAAATATATTAAAAAAATGATTAAAAAAGGTTGGATTTTAAAATCTCAATCATTAGCAGGTAAACAATACACTATTTATGGAATAGTAGTAATGGAAAAATATTAAATTAATACAAATGAAAGTAGTACACACCAAGAAAACTAAAAAAGACCAACCAGTAAATATCCTATTTTATGGGGATTTTAATTGCACAACTGGATTCGGAAACGTATCTAAAAAGCTAATTGATAATTGGAGCAAAAACAAAAACTTCAATATTACGATATTAGCTATTAATGACTTAACTGAAAAGCCATACAATTACAAAGAAAACGTAATGGTTATTCCTTGTTTGGCAGTCGATGAAAAAAAAGATGGCTATGCCAGATTAGAACTTTTAAGAATACTTTATTCACACGATTTTGATGTGTTTTTCGCATTAAATGATATTGAAGTTTTAAACTCAATGACCGAGCATTTGGCAAACGTGAAAAAAGAGCGTACAAAAGCCAATAAAAAGAAAACGAAGTATATCCTATACACTCCGATAGATAGTGAGCCAAGACCAAGCGATTGTGCTGTATTGGACTTATTTGATGAAGTTATTACTTATACCGAATATGCTAAAGCAGTTTTAAAACCGCTTATATCTGAATCCAAGTGGAAAAAGATTAAAATCATTCCTCATGGAATAGATACCGAAGTGTTCCACCCAATAGACAATTCTTTTGAAAACAATAGAACCAAAGAACTTATTTTTGGCAAAAGTGATGTTTTTGTGTTTGGTAGCGTAAACCGTAATTCTGCAAGAAAGGATTTAGGAACGCTTATGATTGGTTTTGCTATGTTCAAGCATACAAGTCAAGCTAATGCCGTTTTGTATATCCATTGTAATCCTCAAGACCGAATGGGTATTGATTGTTATAGATTATCTGAAAGATTAGGTTTAGAAGTAGGAAAAGATATTTTCTTCCCAAAAGATTTTAACGAAAATAATGGTATTTCCGAATCCGAATTAAATAAAATCTACAATACTTTTGATTCTTTTATTACAACTACTACGGCTGAAGGTTGGGGATTGTCAATAGTTGAAGCAATGGCTTGTAAAAAACTGGTAATTGCTCCAAGACATACTTCTATTCAAGAAATTACTGATAATGGTAACAATGCGTTTCTATTCAAGTTTATCCAAAGAGCAGTATTTGTAAATGACTTTGAAAAAATTAGATTTATTTCTAATCCAGAAGAAGTGGCTCAAGTATGTGGTATTGTTTACAACCTACAAAACGAAGAAGACGAAGTGAAAGGTCAAGTAAGCACTATTGTAGAAAACGCATACAACCATGTTGTAAAATGGAAATGGAACGATATTGCCAAGAAGTTTGAGAATATAATTTTAAAATTAATTTAACCAAGAAACCGATTGCAAGAGTAAGTGCTACAAACAAAATGGAATTAGTTAAACAAGCAAATGATTTATTAAAAAAAGCATTAGTTGAAAACGAAGAAAAAAATTTATTGTTTGAAGAATCTTTTAAGGATTTAGATGATGAAGTTATTTTACAAATAGTTCAATATTGGTATCTTTTTAGAACGCCTGTTGCTTTTTATAGTGGTAGCGGTCTTGATTTAGAAGAATATATAGAACGTAAAATAGATGATACTATTTAACAAAAAACCCACCAATTAGGTGGGTATTTTTTTGGCTAAAGTCAAGAAATTACTTCTTAACTGTTTTGTAAACTAAAAATGCTAATAACGCAATCGTAACTGTGTTATGCAAATTTACTCCACCTAAATAATTAGCACTTTTGATGTCGAAAAATCCTGCACCCATGATTAAAATTTTTTAAGTTAATAAATTTATTAGAAACAAATGTAGTAAAAAAATATTAAATGCCTACTTTTGAATAAATTATCTTATTTATTATAAATAATATGATTTTTAAGTTACAATAGAATTTATTACATTTGAAAATTATTATAGAAGTATGAAAACAAAAGTAAATTGGTCTGAATATTACGAAAACGGTGGTGGGATAGATATGTCTATTCCTAAAGAAGTTAGAAGTAAAATTTACGACAGAAAAGGCAATAGACTTATAACTGATGAAGCTATTAAAACTCTAACTGAATATGTGGTTTCTTTACCTCAAACAAAAGATTTTCATGTAGATAGTGATGGCAATTATACTAATGAAAGAATGAAGCTACACAAACAAATTATAAGTGGTTTTAAAAAGGATTTGATTTGTATAGATAACAAAGAGCCTATTGCTATTTTAATGGGTGGTTCTCCTGCAAGTGGTAAAAGCACTTTTTTAAGAAAGTATGCACCATATTTACTGAAAGAGGAAATATTAAGAGTTGATGCAGATGAGATTAGAGCAAAATTGCCAGAATACAAAGGCTACAATGCAAGTCAAACTCAAGCAGAAACAAAAGACATAGTAAACACTTTGTTAAGTAATAGAACTATTGGTATTCCTTGTAAGTACGATATTATTTATGATGGAACTATGAACTCTACTAAAAGTTACCTTCCTTTAATCCAACTTTTAAAGTCTTTGGGATATAAAATATTTATCGTTTATATTGACAAAGTGCCAGAAGAAGTGGTTAAGAAAAGAGCTTTAGAAAGATACCAAAAAAGCGGAAGATTTGTGCCGATGGAAGTTATAGAAGATTTTTTCGGAAAAGGTAAAGTAGCTTTGAATCAATTAAAAGAAGATGTTGATGGATATATGGTTGTAGATGGTTCTAAAGGGGATTATGAAATAATTGAAAAGGGTGGTATGAAATTACCAAAAACAAGAAAATATTCTTATTTAGGCAGACCGATAAGTCAAATTGAAGAATTTGAGAAAATGGAAAAGGGCGGTGTTATTAAAGGGGATGCTCCACACTATTTAAAATTTTTATTAGGATAAAATGAAAAAACAAACAATGACCGAAGATAAAGCAAAACAAACTCCAGCAGGGGGTGTTTTGATTGGTAAAAGGGAAGGACAAACAATAATTCACGACAAAGGAACTCAAGGCGGTTACTTTGTTGGAAGATTACATAAAGAGGGTGGTATAAAAGGAATTAATAAATCTACTGGACAACCTATTGAGGTACAAGGTGGGGAAGTGATTATTACTGCTCCAGCGGTTGCAGACCAAACTAAAAGGGAGTTTGAAGGACAAATGCTAACTAATAGAGAAATATTGTCTAAAATCAACGAAAAAGGCGGTGGTGTTTCTTTAGAAAATGGTGGCGAAATTTACTATACTGGAAGTTCATACAATTATGGTGGAAAAACTATGACTGATTATGAAATTATGCAAAGTATGAACGATTGTGGGTGTGAGCATGATTACAATGATGGTGGTAAAGTTGACTTGGTTAAAGAATCTAAAAAAGGCGACCATCCTTCAAGGGATTTGAACAATTACAATGATTTAATAGATATTCAAGCAGATGGAGAAGTTGGTGCTGAAAATGGATTGGCTTTTGCTAATGGTGGCGATTTAGACTTTTTAGATGAAGCGGTGCAAAAATTTGATGATGGTGGTTCTACTACAAATGAAGTTGACAGCATTATTCTTGAAAGCGGTAGTTATGGTTATTTTGATGAAATGCCAAAAAAGGAATATACCTCTTTTAAAGACTTTATATCTGACTTACAAAGTGTTTTTATATCTAAAAATAAAGGTACTGGGTATTTTTATTTTAGCGTTTATAAAAATGGCAATAAAATAATTCCAACAAGATTAGCTATTCAATTTAAAAACAGCAAAAATACTGTTTTAAACTTTAATCCTTTGACTGGAAAAAGTTCTGATTTCTATAAACAAATAGAAAGAAGATATGGCTCTACTATTAGAAGAAATAATTTAGATTTTTCTAAATGGCTAACAGGTAAATCAACCCCAAAACCTCAACCACAACCAGAGCCTAAAAAACAAATAGCAACAAGTATAATTTCAGAAGTTTTTATTGATGATAAATTAGTATATACTAATAACATGAAATATATTTTTTCTGTTAAAAAATTTTTAAACGATGTTTTTAATCTTCGAGGAAATGTAAAAGTAAAACTATCTTTAGCAAATCAAGATGGTAAAAACATAATAAGTACTGAATATATTTATTTAGAAAAATCGAACTTCGATATTTTTAATTTTAATATTTTATCTTTTAATGATTTTGATTTTGAAAGGTTGTTTGCCAATATTTTTCCGCTTGAAAATTTAGATGGAGTGTCTGAATTTGATGCTCCAATACCTTTTTCTCAACAAGAATTAGATATTATTTTCAAAGGAGAAAAGCCACAACCAGAGCCTAAAAAAGAAGAAGTAAAAATTGATTTTGAAGCAACTAAAAAATACTTAAATTCAAGAATTGCTGATTTGACAAAAGAGTTGAATTTTAAAAAGCCAAGATTATCAAATGAAGAAATAGGTTTTTACCAAAGGGATATTAATAATCTTATCTATAAATTAAGAATTAATAACGAGAGAGAATTAGACCGAATGGATTATAGTTTAAGGCTATCAGAAGCATATTCTTTGAAATGGGGCGATATAAATGCCGAGTATAAGCCATCAAGTGATTTATTAGCTCCAAATGGATTGCCAACTAAATTAACAGATAATGAATGGGCAAATGTAAGAAGTGATTATTTTAGTTCTTTTTTTGGCGATTGGAGATTAGCAAATGAGATAGGGGATTTTAGTGGTGTTTCAAAAGTTATTGACCCAGAAACAAAAGAACCTATGCCAGTTTATCATGGTACTAATGTATTGTTTACTGAATGGAAAACATACAAGACAAACAACGCACATTATTTTGCCAAAAATAGAGATTTTTCCCAATGGTTTGCAGAGCAATGGTCTAAAGGTAGGGGCGATGTTTCGGCAAAAGATTCAAACTTATTGAAAGCTTTAAATCCAAACAAAGGAGAATATCTTTATAGATGTTTCTTGGATATTAAAAACCCAATTGACTTTTCACGATTTGGAGTTGAAAAAAGACCTGTAAGTGATTTTCTTATGTTTTTACAAATAAACTATAATATTGGGGATTTTGACTTTTGGACTAATTTTAGATTGTTCAATAATTTGGCTCAAGATACATTAGTTTATTCGTGGATGATTATTAGAAATTGGCAAAGTTTTACGGAATATATCAAAATGGCAACTACTTATGATGGCTATATTTTTTATGAATACCACCCAGAAAAAGTAGGTACTGGATTAGATGGTGCTTCATTATCTTATTGTGCTTTTGATAGCAACCAAATTAAGTTTACAACAGCAACAGAGTTTAATGCCTTAATTACTGATTCAAGATTTGAACAAGGAGGTAAATTATAATATTATGGATATAGAAAAAAAAATAAAAGAATTAAGGTTAATACCTTTGTTTCCAGATAAAAACTTCAACTACACCTCTTTTGATTTAAAAGATGGCGGAGAGGTTATAGAAATTATTGATTTAAGAGAAGAAGTTAATTTAAGTTTTAAAATTAGTTTGTTTTATGCTAAAAATTCTTCTACTAGAAAATATGTTATTTTGGGTAGAGTTTATAATTATGAAAATGGAGAAGACTTTATGAATATAAGCGATGAATACAATCAAACTATATTTTCAGATGCTATTAATAAATTTAATTTTCAATATGAAATATTAGCTAAAAAATTCAATGAGTTATTGCTTGAAACCTTAAAAGAGGAACTTGAAAAAGAAAAAGAGAAAGCAAAAGAAGAAGAAGAAAAATCCAAAGATGAGCAAGGTGGCGATGAGCAAGGTGGCGATGAGCAAGGTGGCGATGAGCAAGGTGGAGATGAACAAGGTGGAGATGAACAAGGTGGAGATGAACAAGGTGGAGATGAGCAAGGTGGAGATGAGCAAGGTGGAGATGAGCAAGGTGGAGATGAGCAAGGCGGAGATGAACAAGGTGGCGATGAACAAGGTGGCGAAGGCAAAATGAGTTCAAAAGACATTCAAAAGCTAATCGACCAATTAGATAATCAAATTGACAATAAAGATACAAGCGGACAATCTAACGACCAATCTATTGATTTAGAAGATTTTCTTAAAAAAGTAGAAGAAGGCAAAGTAGATAATGATTTTTCAAAATATCGAAATGACAAGAATTTAAAAGAGGAAATAGACAAAGAAAAACAACCAGAGCCAAACGGTCTTGAATTTTTAGATGATGATTTTCAAAAAGAGTTTGATGAAAAACAATATAGTCCAGTAACTCAAGCCTTAAAAGAAAAATTAAAAATAGACGATTCTGAAATAAAAAGAAGATTTCCAACACCAGACTTTGTTCGTGATTTCGTATTTTTACTTGGTAAAAAAGAAATTGAAGATTTATCTGATAGAATAGGAATTGAAAAAGAATTATTATTGAACGATAAAAAGAGCATAATTGCTACAAACTTAATAACCGAATTACAAAATATTTAAAATGAAAAAAGAACAATTATTAGAAATTATCAATAATCCGAATATTGAAGCGGATATTCAAGCAGATGCACAAATGCAACTTGACAAAATATTAGCACTTGAAACCGAAGATGAATCTCAAGGTGTAGATAGTGATATATTATTTGCAGTATCGGAATTTAATAAATCTATTGAAAAACTTGCAAATGCAGGGGTTGATAAGGAAAAGGTAGAAGAAATAGTTACCGATAGGTTTAAAAGCCTTAAAATAGGTAAAAAGAACTTGGATTCAAGCATTTTAGATTTGATTGGTAAAACACAAACTGTTCAGATTGTAAATTGGCAAAATGTAAAAGTTAAAACTTCTGATGGTAAAAAAAGAAAAATATTTGATATAATTTTATCTGATTTTGAAGCTGGTAACAATGTGTATTTATATGGTGGAGCTGGTACTGGTAAAACATTTATTGCTGGACAAATAGGAAAAGCATTAAATTATAAATTAGTAACGCTGAATTGTAATCAATTCACTTCTCCTTTAGATATTGTAGGTGGGCAAACTATTGAAGGTTATCAAGAGGGGCGTTTAACCTATGCTTTTGGTAATTTATGGGATGTAAACGAGGTAAATCCTAATACTGGAAAACCATATTCTGGTGCTTTATTATTATTAGATGAGTTACCAAAATTAGACCCAAATACAGCAGGTGTTCTTAATGATGGTTTATCAAAAATTAAAGACCCTATTGAAAGAAGTGAGAGTGGTAGAGAAATAATGCCTACAATTACAAATGGTAGAGGTCAAGTTATTTCTAAAAAAAATATATTTGTAGTTGCTACTGGTAACTCTTTGTTGAATGAAGCAGATGTTAACTATGAAGCGAATTTTAAACAAGATTTATCTTTACAAGATAGGTTCGCTGGTAGTACATACGAATTGATTATCGACCCACAATATGAATTAGATAATATTATGTCTAATATAAAAGTAGGGGATGAAATTACTTCATTTACTTTTATATTTAACTTCTTATTCAAATTAAGAACTTCTATTGAAAAAAACAATTTCACAAGTAGAGCGTTTGTTTCACAACGTTTAATGGTTTCTATGCGTGATACATATATTGCTTACAGATTAAATGAAATGCAAGGTGCTAATAAAATTTCGCAACCTAAAACATTACAAATAGCGGTTAAAACATTTTTAGATTTATTTACGGAACAACAGCGTTCTGTATTAGATTCTGAAGTAAACACAAAAGAGTTTTACGATTTAATAGACGAAAAAAACAGATTAAAATTATCTGATTTAACATCGGATATTGATAAAAAAGAAGCAGAAATGTTGATTAAACAATTTGAGCAAAATAGTAAAGACAAAATTAAATAATGGCTTTTAATTATAGAAATAATTATATAAAATTTGGATTTGAACCCTATGAATTTATAAGGGAGGGAATAGACCTTGCCTTAAAAAACAATTTAGGTATTTTTATGCCAGAAAGTAGAGTTATAAATCCAAATTCAAATCCTAATACCGACAAAGCAAGAAGGAAACCTTATAATTGGGCAGGATATAATCCAAATTCTAATTTAAGTGCTACTCAACAGCTTGATATTGGTATGTTGGGGTCTTTTGTTGACCAAGATTTAATTAGCGAGTTTGAGGGTGTTTTTTCAGAAATAAATGCCAAACTTGATTTAGGTAAAGATAGTAAGCCAGCAAGAATTAAATTTACAGACAAGCCTATTGGTGTATTTTCTTTTTCACAAGCATCTAAAGGATTAATTAGACCAGCAGAATTTTATTCGTTTTATGAAAATAAACTTATAAAACCAGAAAATGTTTTTTTGAAAAAAGAATATGAAAAAGACTTTTTTTATTATGTTTTAGAAAACGAAGAATACGAGGTTCAAAGAAGACAAGAAGGCACTACAAAAATGGTTGAATCTTGCCCTTTTTTAGATGTGAAATACGATGAAAATTCTAAATTGTTTTTACCATACGATGATAATGGTAAGATAGTAAACGAGTGCAAAGGCAATAGATTACGTTTCACTTCTACTAATAAAAAAGTATATGCTTTTAGAGAAAAAAAAGGTGGCGGTGTTGCACCTTATGTTGATTTATATATACCAGTTGGGGGGAATTGGACTTTTGACCCAGAACAAATGATGATTAGAGCAATACCAAGTATTGTTTTGGGAAGAATTTTAGAAAAAAGTGGCGTTAGAGTTAGGATTTTTGCTGTTTATTCTCAAGAACAAGTGAGTGGTGGGAATAAATTCATAAATTTAATTTTTAAAGTAAAGGATTATGGGGAAACTACCGATGTTAATAGGCTTGCTGTATTTTCAGCAGACCCAAGATTTTTCAGATACCATTTATTTAATGCTCAAATAGGTCATAATTATAGTTTAACTGGATTAGATGATATGAAACCAAGCACTTCTGGTGCTAACTACAATAATTTCTCAAGTGTTATAATGCCTGCAATAAGAAATTTTGTTGATTATAAAATTAAAGTTGGAGAATTTCCAAGTCAAGTTGTTGATAAGAAATTAATGATTTACGGTGGAGTTGATAGTAGCCGAAATGAAGAATTAAGCGACAAAAACATTGAAGAAAGAATTATTGATAGTTTTTACTCAAATATGGATTATATTCAGCTTAATTTGACTAAAACACCAAGAACTATAATGCAAGAAATTATTAAGCGTTTGAAGTCTAAAAACAAATCTGATTTTGAAATTAAAAACTATTTGCAAAATATTTTGACCAATGTTTATTCAACTACAAGTGAGATTCAGTCGGTAACTCCAAATGTTTTAAAACAGCAACTTGAAGATGGTATTTTAAATAAAGAAAATTACGATAATCAATTAAGAGTTCAGATTCAATTGGACACACAAGAGCAACAAGATAAGGTTAGGGAAGATAGAAATAAAAACCTAACTATTTTAAACGAATTAATACCTTAACTATGAATTTAGAAAGAATAGTACCAAAAGGGTCAAATTATATGGTTCTGAAAAAGATTTCAGAATATAAGAAATTTTATGTTTGCGTTGACTTAAATGAATCAAGTCAAAAAATAAACGATGGAACTAATATAGAAGCCTTTGACTTTAAAAACATTCAGCAATTTAAAGGATTAAGACCTTTTTTTATACTAAATGAACAAGCCATAATTGATGATGTAGAAAAATCTGGACTTGATTTTGATTATAAAATTAACCTTAAAAAAGGAAGTGTTGTTGATTACGCTGGATTAACGTATGATGTTTTGGGTTATGTAGTAAATACTTATGCTCAATGGAATATGCCTACACCATTATTGTTAAACGTAAATAATATTGCAGATGATTATAAATCACTTTTTCAAGGTAAATTAAGAAATTTAGAAATTAGTCAAAAAATAAATGATAATTTTCAGTCAGGAAAATATGATATAGATATGCTAATTCCTTTAGTAGATGCAAATGATTATGAAAAGGATATTTTGGTAATTAAAGAAAGACCATTAGCGGTAGAAGTTATGCTTTATATAGCAAAGGTCAACAAACAAAAAAATATGTCTTTAAAAGCTACTAAAAACATTTTTATCGACACTATTTTAGACACAAGCGGTAACGATATACAAAAATTAAGAGAAGTTGACGAAGATTTGTATGATAAAACAAGGGGGTTTATGAATATTGTTAATGATATTATAAACAATAAATTAGAAACTGGTAAAAAGGTTAAAGAAATAGAACAAAAAACAACAGAACCAATAAAGATTGAAGAAGAAGCGGATTTATCATTTTTAGATGAATTAGACGATGTTTTTTCAGATGACTTTTTACAAGAAATAGATAATACTTTTTAAAAATTAAATTATGAATATTAAGAAAAAATTTGAGAGCATTGACCAAAGTCAATTATCGGATAGCCAAAAAGGAATACTTTCCAAAATAAAGGAAGCTACCAAAAATTTTACTATTACAGATGAAAAGTCAATAGAGAAGGTTGATGGTGCATTAGACAACATTATTGCTAAACTTGAAAAAACTAATCCACAAGCAATTAAAGGGGAAGTTAAAGAGGTTGAGCCAAAAAAGGAAGAACCTAAAAAAGCTACAAAAAGTAGAACCAAAACGCCAAAAGAACCAAAAAAAGAGGTTGGTGGTAAAAGAACTATTTTTTCAATAGCTAAAGAAATTCGTAAAGCCGATGAAAATTGGGAAGATGCGAAGAAACGTGCTAAAAAAATAATGGAAGACGAGAAAAAAGATACTACTAAAAAAATGAAAACCGAAACTGATAAGTTGTTGGATTTCATTAAACGTAGAAAAGAACTTGATGGTTTAAGTGGTACTTCTGTTAAAAAAGATTCTAAAATAGAAGCGTTGCCAAAAGGTAGAAGGGTTTCTAAAAAAGGTTGGAAAAATCAATACGGAGAATCTGAAGGCGGTAGAGTGTATTACGAAAATCGTGATAATAGAACAGACAGACTTGCTCCGAGCTTTGCAGATAAGATTTATTTAGCTGAAGGTGGTTATGCAGATAAAGGTGTTTATGTAGAAACATTAGACGAGGAAATTGATTTATCAGATGATGCAAAAGTAAGAGCGAGAAAAACTCAACAAGGGGGGAATAAGTCTTATGGCGAATTAAGAGAAATGCATGGTGCTTCTCCAGAAGCATTAGCATTTGCGAATGGCGGATATGTAGTTATTGCTAAAAGCGAAAAAGGTGGTGGATTTGTTATGTCAAAACCAACAAGCAAATTAAAAGCAGAAAAACTAAAATCATTGTTGCCTAAAATTGATGGAGAAAGCAATGAAGTTATGACTTTAAATAAGGCTTCTAAATTAAGTGGACTTGTTGGCAAAGAGTATTTAAAATACGCAGATGGTGGAGCGATTATTGGAACTCCAGAAACACCATTAGCAAGAGGATTAGATATTGACTATACTGGACTTGTAGGAGAAACTGGCGGTATGTCGGCAGGAGAGTTGTTTGCAGATGGTGGTAATGTTATAGATGCTTTTCAAATGAGAACTGTTAGGGGAGTAGATAACAAGCCAACTGAAGTGTTAACAAACGAGCAAAAAGTAGAATTTGCAGAAGGCGGTGGAATACCTAATAATTACGATGGTAGAACACCTGAAGATATTTGGAATAATTTAACTACAAAACAAAAATTACATTTTGTACACGACCATTTTCAATATGGTTCAAATGAATTAAAAGAATCTTTAAAACAAACAGGTTATAAATGGAAATATTTATCAAATCCACTTAAAGATGAATTTGAATTTCATGTAAGAGAGGGTCAATACGCTTATGGCGGTAGAACTCGTGATAGAAAATTTAAAAACTATTCTCAAAAACACGAAGTTAGATATTCAAAAAACAAACCACATAGACGAGGTTATGGGTATGAAGAAGGCGGTTTTATGGCTGATGTTTATAATGGTGGTGGAGAAACAAGAAAAATGCAATTAGGAGAGCCAGTAATTTACAAAGGCGAAACGTGGGAAGTAACTCAAAAAGATGGCGTTGTTGGATTAACAAGTATGCGACAAGGTGCTTGGGGTAGCGATTTTCCTTTTGTTCCAATATCGAAAATAGATGCTCGTAGAGAAGTAAAAGATTTTTACGGAAATGAAGTTCGTATTCCATATTTAGTTGAAGATTTTGAAGAAGGCGGTTTTATGACCGACCCTAACTTTGGTGATTTTCAGAGTGGGGTTTATGCAAAGGGTGGTTCAATTAAAAATGAAGATATTAAAGTTGGAGAAGAATTTTGGCTTGATAATGGAGATGTTATTGAAATCGTTAGGCTTTTTAAAGAAAACATTGATGAGGATTGGGTAGAGTATAAAAGAAATGGGGATAAAAAAGAAAACAGCGTTAAGGAGTTAAGACTTTTCATTAATAGGTTGAATGGTAAAAAACAAAAATCTTTTAGAGAAAGAAGAAACGAATATCTTGAAAAATTAGGTAGTAAAGAAGCTGATGTTTGGGATAAAATTGGTGCTGAATCTGGTTCTCAAATAAGAAATAGCGATAAAATGCTAAAAGCTTATGCAGAAGGTGTTGAGGAAATGCTACAAAAAGAAGGAGTTGGAAAAGGAAGTTTTGACCAAGAGGATTATGACTTCTATACTGATGAGAATTGGCATTTGTTTAATGAGTTTTTAGTTTGGAATGGTTATTATGAGCCAGAAATGACTAAAACCGAAAAAGAATGGAGAGAAAAACACTATGCAGACCCTAAAAAAAGAAATTATGTTTCTAATCCAAGTGTAATTAGTGTTTCTGGTAGTTCAAAATCAAAGTCAAAATCAGGAAAATATATCGTTAAAGCAGATATAAAAGAAGTTAAGGTTAAGACTGATGCAGGTTATGAATACACTTTTAAAGGTTCAGATGTTTTGAATGGTGTTAATGTTTTAGAAAAAGGTAGTTTATTGAAAAACAATGCTACTTATGTTGCTAAAAGAAATATTATTCACGTTGAGTTGAAAAACGGAGAAAAAGTAAAACCAGCTAACGGATATTGGATAAAAAAAGATGCTAAAGGCGAACTTTTTAAACCAGAACAAAAAAATAAATCTATTTTTTTTGAAGAAGATGGTCTTGGTGTAAAATATGTCAAAAATGGCAAATTTGACAAGGCTAAATTCAAAAAAGACATGGAAGAAAGGCTTAAAAGTAAAAGAGCTGAATCAGTTATTAAAATATGGTCAAGGGAATTAGGAATGAACCCATCTAAATATATTGATGGAGAAATCATTGAAGATATTAATTTTGTTAATGATAGCACCAAAAAAGCAAGTGATTTATTTGAGAATAAATTTGAAGGCGGTGGCAAAACCACTTTCAAGGAAAAAGCAACTGCAATAGCCAAAAATTTTGAAGGCAAAAAGGTAGAACCAAAATATCAAAAAGAGTATGGTAAGACTTATGACAAAGCCGAAGCAAAAGAAGTAGGTAATAAAATTGCAGGAAGTCAGAAAGCGAAGTATGATGCTAAAATGTCAGGCGGTGGTAGTGTAGTTAATTTAGATGGTAGGTATATTCACATTACTTATGAAGGTCAACCTTTAGAATGGGGAGAAACACAAAAAATAGTTTCTCATAAATATTCAGATTCTAAATTTGATAAAAAAACTTTGACTTTAAATTTTAAAGATGGTTCTAATTTAGTTTTAGAAAAACAAATTAATGATTTTGAAAAAGGTAAAGAAGTAATGGTAAAATCAGGAGATGAATATGTAGCTATTGAATTATTGAAAGATAAAACAAAAGCAACTAAAATGTCAGGCGGTGGCAAAACCAAAAGAGGTGGTGCTATGCAATTAGCAAAACAAATTCGTAAAGATGGCGAAAGTTGGCAAAGTGCATTGAAACGTGCAAACGAGCAAATGCGTAATAAATAGTAAAATTAAGTCAAGGTGTTAATTGAAATACATTAACGCCTTGATTTTAAAAAAAATAGTATATTTACACTTTAAAATAAAAAAAATAATTATGGCAAAATTTACAATAGTAAATTCAACTTTACAAATATCGGTAGGAGCAACAAATGTGTTGTACTTACCAACGCTATATATTGGTTTACAAAGTATTAGTTTGTATGAAACTGCTCCAAGAGTAGTATTGTTTAATACAGCTCAAGGTAACAACTTGACTGTTTTTGAAGGACTTTTATCGGATTGTGAAGATTCGACAGGAACACCTTTTACTTTATCTTCTTTTTTGACATTTGCTTCAACTTATTTTGGAACAAGTTCAACTTCTGCATCTCCAGTACCAGTTAGTCCAAGACCAAACAATACTGGAGCAAATGGAACAACTGCTTACAAATTAATATCTACTGCTTCTACAAATGCAAATAATGTAAAAGCAAGTGGCGGTAACTTATATTCTATAATTGCAATTGGTTTGACAAGTACTGTTAGATACTTAAAAATTTATAGTAAAGCAACTGCACCAACAGTAGGAACTGATGTGCCTTTAATGACTATTCCAGTACCAGCTAATACGCAAGGAGCTGGGGTTGCTATTCCTTTTTCAATGGGAGTTAATTTTCCTTTAGGAATTGGTGTCGCAATTACAAGTGGTTCGGCAGATAATGATACTGGTTCAGTAGGAGCAGGAGATGTGATTGTTAATTTAACTTACGCATAATATGTTAACATTATTAGGAGCAGGACAAGGACAAAATAGCTCATTTGATGCAAATTATCAAGCTGTATTGAATAGAGCTGTTGCTTTAGGATATACATTGCCTTCAGCTTCTCAACAAATTATACAAAATAATTTGGTTTTATCTTTAAAAG
>JBEICW010000003.1:0-21341 GCA_040383785.1 Ignavibacteria bacterium
CAGAAGTAATTGCTGAAAAAGTTTTAAAAATTGAACATATTTTATATTATTCAACTATCAGACAAATTGAATTAGGGAATATAATTTTATAAATATCTTATTAAATTATCATAATATAATCTTTTACTAAAAAATATATGAATAATCGCGAAACTCAAAATATAATATTAAATGACACTAGTAGTATTGATAATAATATTAGTGAAATTGAACTTTTGCCAGAAATGCAGTTTGAGCAGAGGTTAGATTATTATTGGCAATCAAATTTAATATATTTTGTTGTGCTTTTGGTTTATACTTCAATACGTGGTTTGATGTCCGAAAATTTTATGGTTTTTATCAAAAATGACCCTTTTATTTTATTATTTTTGATAATTATTTCATTATCATTATTAAATTTACTTTACAAAAAATATAGAGCAAATTGTATTATAATAACCGAAGAATCAATTATTTTCAAAAATAGATTTGCTCAAAAAAAGTATAATTTAGAAGATATAGAAGAAATTAAATTCTACAGAGAAAAAATCTTTAAAACGCATGATGTGCTCGGATTATTCAAAATCAGAGTTAAAGGTAAAAAAAGAATTATTAGACTTCGAGCAACATCATTCTGGAATGATAAAGCACTCCATAAAAAATTAATACTATTAAAGAAAAAGATACAAAGTAATTCTATTAATACTTTAAAATAATATTTTCATAAAATGATAAAAAGAAATTTAAATAAGATAGTATTCAAATCAAAAAAAATAAAGTCTTTAGTTTTAGGTAAATCCTTTAATTTTAGAATTGTTTTTACATTTGTATTATTTATAACATTATTTAATAACCATAAATTATCTGCTAATATATATAATTCAAAAGATAATATTGAAATAATTGATTCATTGTTGCAGAATCTAACAAAAAATAGTTTAGAGAATTTAAATAAGCAAAATATTAATCTTCAAGCTCTAAATACAAAAACAAATTTAGAGATATTTAATGATAATTTTGAATTGGCAGTTTTGAATAATATAGAAATAATAAAAGATACTAAAGAGCAAAAAATATCTATAAATTCTAAACAAAAAGAAACAAATAATAATCAAGAAATAAGCAATTTAAGCCTAAATATAAATAATTTTGAAATAAACTATAATTCAATAGATAATTCTGACAAATTTCAACGAGAAATTTTGTTGGATTTTGTGATAAAATATACAGACTCTAACAACAATAAAATCTTACTTAAAGATAAATATGTTTATCAAGATTCTATATCTGAAGCTGAGATAAACCAAGTAGAAAATAGTAATTTCCCTATTTCAATTGGTAAAAAAAACAAAGAAGAAAGCACTTTTCTTGATGATATTTTAGAGCCAATAATAATAACAGGAACTATTGCTGTAACAGTAATATTGCTATTTACAATAAGGTCAAATTAAATTTATTTTTAATTAATAATCTAAAATAATTATCAATTCTATATATCACTTAATAATCTCAATCAATATAAAGTCAATCCCAAAAAAACAAGTTATGGTAAAGTTCTTAAAGACTACAATAATAGAAGAAAAAAAGCTTATTGGCAAAAGTATAATTATGTCTTATGCAAAAGATATAACACAATCTTTATGGCAGTCGTTTATGCCGGAAAGAAAGGAAATACTTAACTCTGTAGGTAATGACTTTATTGCAATGCAATTATTTCCAAAAGAATATTTCAAAAAATTTGATTTTAAATTAAAATTTGAGAAATGGGCTACTTTGGAAGTTTCTAATTTTGATTATATCCCTAATGGTATGAAATCATTCACTATTCCCAGTGGAGAATATGCAGTATTTTTGCATAAAGGCGGAAAAGAAGAAGCATCTAAAACTTATATGTATATTTTTAGGGATTGGTTACCAAATTCAGAATATGATTTAGATGATCGCCCTCATTTTGAGATTTTAGGCGAGAAATATAAAAGAAACAGTCCAATATCTGAGGAAGAGATTTGGATCCCAATTATTAAGAAAGTATAATCAAGAATTAAAATATTGTGCGAATTTACATAAGGGTTAGTTATTCAAACTATCCTTTTTGCGTTAAATAAACTCCTGCGATAACTAAAACACCACCTACAACAAAATATGCTGTTACATTAGTACCAAATAGTATAAAAGCAAAAATTGCTGTTAATATTGGTTGAATATTATTAAAAACCGACACCTTGCTTGCGTCCATTTTGCCCAAAACATAATACCAGAGGGCATAACCAACACCAGATGTAATAGCACCCAAATAAAAAACTTGGAGCCAATTAATAGTAGAGAATTTTTCTAAATGTATTTGTTCAGGCAGAAGCATAAAAATTGGTATATACATCACAAAACCAACCAACATACTTAAAAAAGTAGAATAAATAGCACCATATTTCATAGTAAAATTTTTGCCCAATACAGTATATATAGCCCAAGAAAATGCAGCCATCAATGCCAAAATATCACCCAAAAATGTATCAGAACTAAAATTAAATTTTTTTTCTAAAAGTACAACAATTGTACCTCCAATTGCCAGCATAATACCAACAACTTTTTTGTAACTAGTTCGCTCTTTCATAAATATAAATGCAATCAAAAATACAAAAGCTGGAGTTAGAGCATAAGCCAATGAAACATGAGGAGCAGATGTATATTCTAAACTTTGTAAAAAGAGAAATTGATTAACTGGGATATTAACAAAACCGAGCAAAAGTAGCAATGGTATGTCACTTTTGTCAATTTTTTTGATACCTACTCCTTTTTTGAATAAAAAAAACAAAGTAAATACTAAACAAACGATTGAAACCCTAAAAAAGAGTATTACTGGGGGCTCTATTGAATTAGTTAATGATTTTCCAATAAGATGTGTGCCAGAGGCAATAAGTTGGTTTAAAGCAATTAGAAAATACATTTAATAATTTTCCTTTGATATTTTGAAAACCTATAGACGATAGTACAAACATTCTAATTGAAAAAATTGATTTCAATGATAAATTTTACAACAATTTGTTATTTTCGCAATTAAAAAGATTTGATATTTATACAATTTAAATCAACAATTAGACATGTTTAATCAGTCAAATAACTATTTTTAATAATACTTTGCTAAAATAGAATAAAAATAATAATTATTTCTTAAATATTTCAAATATTTATGAAAATTATTTGATAAATTAAAATATATTTGCTATTTTTATAGGTTTAAAAATTAAAACAATAATAATTATTATTTAACTTTATGCAGGATATCTAATTAAAATATCAAATAAGATTAATGCAAAGTAATTAAATAAAGAGTATTTTAATAAAGAGTATTTTAATAAAGAGTATTTTAATAAAATATAATACTATAAACTATACAAAGAAATAAATAAAATAGAGTTATATATACATTATACTTAACATATAATATATACTCATAGCAAATAAGAGGCATTATGGATAACATACTAAATAAAGAATTAGCTCAAGACATTCAATTATTATCTAAATTTGGGAAGTTATTATCTCATCCAGCAAGAATTATTATTATTACAATGATTGCAAGAAATGGTAATAAATTACCTGTTGCATTAGTAAATGATTTGGGATATTCACCCAAATCTCTAAATAAACACATTGAAGAATTGACGAGTATTGGTTTGATCTATGTGCGTAAGAATGAACATAAAAATGAAATTTACAGTTTGGATTTGGACGTTTACAGTCAATTAAAGGAAATATTTGACAAATTCTTTAATACTTCGTGGAGTTAGATACAAAAATAAAAATATAAAAACAACAATAAAAAGATTATTGAAGAAACTATTGTTTCAGACAAAAATATTTTAGATAAGTAAACTTCATATAAGCAAACTTCATAAAAAAAGAACGAGTATTAAAGAGATTCTATTTGAAAAAGATTTTGCCAAACAAATTTAAAAAGAACCTACAATCGACAAAGATTTGTTAGATTTAATTAAATTTAAATAATTTTAAGAAAATAATTTACTTTAGTCCGCTTGAAGCAAATACGCAGCTTCTAAAGTAAATATATTTTTCACCAAAGGTAACGAAGCTAATTTAGTAATTTTTACTGGTGTTAAGCCAAATTTCATTCTAAAAACTGGTCTTATTAGATAATAATCAACATTAGACAATTTGAAACCAGCTGATTTGAAGGCTTTGTCAAATTTTGCAGTAGTAAGTTTGATATTAATTAATCTTTTTACTTCTAAGATGTCTGCAGCTCTTCCGCTTTTTATCATAAATTTAAATATTGCCAAAGGTAAACAGTGAATATAAGGTAATTTCCCCCAAAAGTTTGCTAAAGTATGTTGATGTCCGCCATATGGAGAATAATAAGGCGGGAAAGTAACAAATAATTTACCACCTTTTTTGATTATTTTTTTAATATTCTTTAGTGCCAATTCAGTATCATCTAAATGTTCAATTACATCTCTTAATAGTACCAAATCATATTTTTCTTTCCATTCTTCATTAATTTCTTGTGTTAGAATATTATGGTACAAAAATTCAATTTTTACATCGCAAATTTTTGCAATTTGCTCACCAAATTCTAATCTATCTTGAGCAATATCTGTTCCCAAACCTTCTGTAGCACCTGCCTCTACAAAAGCGGCCAGAACTCCACCCTCAGCAGAGCCGATTTCTGCAACTTTATCACCAACTTTAAAAGCTTTTTGCTCTAATAAATATGGTACTATCTCTAATTTACCTAATTCATACATATAACGCCAATAATATTTGACATTATCTGCGAGTTTTGAATTTTCTACTTTTTTAACAAATTCTAACATAAAATATTAATATCAATTTTTAAATATAAACTATTTTCAATCATAATGTAACCAAATAAGGATTTTTGACGTTTATGTTTATGAATATTTGAATTATATCATAAAAATATTTTAATTACTATATTTTTAATACTTTTATAGCAATTTCGTTTTAATTATATTGCATTATGTAAAATGACTTTTTTATTAAAAGTTTTTTTATAAAATCTAAAAAAAGACCAAAAAAATTTTAATTACTTTAAAGAAGAGGTTATTAGTGAGAAATATTATTATTACTATACTATTGGGGATTGGTATAGCATTATTATTGCAGGGTGCCGGCTGTCAGTCTTCGGAATTTTCTACAGCAAAAATGGCTGTACAACAAAAAGATTATGATAAAGCTGACCAATTTTTGCAAAAAGAGTTGGCAAAAAACCCAAATAATGCTGAGGCATATTCTTTATTGGCTGATATAAAAACACAAAAAAGATTATTTGTTGATGCTGCTAAAGCGTTAGCTAAAGCTAATGAATTAGCAAAAGCTGGTAAAGATAAAAAACAAATTGAAAAAATTGATTTTCAAATTTTAGCATCATGGCAGATTGCTTACCAAAATAGCATCACATATTATCAAAATTATGTTTCTGATAAAAAAATAGAAAATCTTGATAGTGCCATTTCATTATGTGAAGCTGGTAGTATTATTAGACCAACAAACGTACTATTTCCAAGCCAATGGGCCTACTTTTTAGAAACCAAAGGTGATACAGTTGCCGCTATGCAACAATACAAAAGATATTCAGATATTATGCAAAAAGAAATTGATTTTGCTAAAGAGAAAGAAATCATTTTAAATATGAATAGAGATGAAGCATTAGCTAAAATTGGTGGTAAAATTGAAAAAACTCGTATTGATACACTTAAAGTTGACAAAAAAGATGTAGGTGCTTATAGATATAGTGACCAAATTAAATTATCAAATGGAAAAGAAGTATTTTTGACTTCTGACAAGAAAAAAGATGAGACTGAAACAAAAGTTAAAGGTTGGTATTATGACCCATCTAGTGAATTAAGAATTGAAGAAAAAACTATGTATAATGACATTAGTTTAGAACCATATTTTATTATTTCACAATACCACTTTGATAAAAAAGAATATGATGTTGCAATTGATTATCTAAAAAAAATCACTACTATAGACCCAGGGAATAAAACTGCAAACGCTTCAATTATACAATTATATGAGATTTCAGGAAATGCAAGTGTAGCATTTGAAGAATTAGAAGGATTAATCAAAAAAAATCCTGAAAATAAACTTAATTATTCTCAATACGGTGATATGTTGTATAATATGAAAAAATATGATGAAGCTATAATAAAATATGAATCAGCAATTAAAATTGACCCAGAATATGATGTAGTATTATTTAATTTGGGTGCAATTTATAAAAATAAAGCTTCATTAAAACAACAAGAGCAACAAGAGAAAAAACTAAATAGCACGAAATATCAAGTAAATCCAGAAGAGTATTTCCCACAATTGAGAAAAGCTGCAGATTATTTTAGTAAAGCATTAAATACGAAAAAATTCAAAGATAATTTTGAAGTACTTGCTGAACTTTCTAATATTTACACTATTATTGGTGACGAACCTAAATTAAATGAAACAATTGCTAATTTAGAGAAAATAGAATATACATTACCAAAAGCACAAAAAGAAAGATATTTCTTACAAATGATTAATATATTCAGTTTCAAAAAAGACGAAGCAAAAACTCAAAAATACCAAGCTAAATACGAAAAAATTAGCAATACAAAAGAGTAGAATACAGAGTAATTTAAATCAAAGACTATCTTTATAACATTTAAAGATAGTCTTTTTTTTATTGTTTGATATATTTATATAAAAAAGTACGTAAATTTGTGCTGAATATAATTGCAAAAATAGAATTAATATCTTAATTCTTAAAAATAAAACCTTTAAATTTGAACAATATGTCGTTATTCAAAAAAGCAAAAAATCTATTAGTATTATCTTCGCCAAGCGGCGGCGGAAAAACTACATTGGCTAAGCACTTGATGCAAGTATTTCCTCAATTGAAATTTTCTGTTTCTTGCACTACCAGAGCCAAGCGACCAGACGAAATAGAAGAAATGCACTATTATTTTATTAGCGAAGAAGAATTTAAAGAAAAAATTGCTAATAACGAATTTGCTGAATATGAAGAGATTTTTGGTAATTTTTACGGTACTTTGAAAAATGAAATCCAAAGGCATATTGATGATGGCAATAGTGTTTTATTTGATGTTGATGTAAAGGGTGCAATATCACTAAAAAATGCTTATCCAGATTCGTCTTATTTGGTATTTATTACTCCGCCAAATATTGAGATATTAAACGAAAGACTCAAAAATAGAGGCACAGAGACAGAAGAGCAAAGACTAAAAAGATTAGCCAGAGCAGAAACTGAACTAAATTTTAAAGAGCAATTTGATTATGTTCTGATAAATGATGACTTAGAAACTGCTATAAACGAAATCGAAAAAGTCGCTAAAAAAGTAATTGGTTAATTAGAAGGCAAAAATGAGTAAATTTAATACAAAGATAAATATTTCTCATTTATTAAGATATAAAATATTAACTTTAATATTCGTTTTGAGTATTACACTTTACAAGTCAAATGCACAAGAAAATGTTTCAAACGAGGACAATAATCTCATAGATGAATTATTAGATTACTCCAGCAATTTATTACTATCTGAAATTAAAAAAAATAGCAATAATCCAACAAAATATATAACTCCTAAACAACAAATTGATACTTCATTTTTCAAAGTAAATATAATGCCCTATTTTAATTTTAATAGAGTTGAGGGCTTTACTTTAGGTCTCAATCCAGAAATTGAAATAAACAACTCTACAATACTTTTTGCAAAAGGAACATTTAGCACTCACTTAGAGAAATATTTTGGTGAAGCTGGATTTAAGCAGAAGTTAATTAGTGAAAAAGATTTTAAATTGACAATAGGAACTAAAGGATTTTCTGAAGTAATTAGTCAGACAAACGATAAATCTTTTTCTAAATTTGAAAATACACTTACTTCTATGTTATTTGCAAGTGATTATTATGATTATGTTCGTAAAGATGGTTATGAAATATTCTTTAATTCAAAATTCAAAAATCTAAAAGTCGATGGATTTTATACATATAGACGGAATTCTGGTTTTGAAACCAAAGCTGATACATTAATGCCATTTTTAGATTTTGCGTCTTTATGGAATACTCCCCGAAAACAAGCACCACGCCAGTGGGACTTATATAGAATGATTTTAAATTATAGCGATAATAATTTTATGGAGATTGAAAGCCTTTCTACTAATTTTAATGCAATTCTAAGTTATGGATACCTAGATAACTCTTCTTACAATAGTTTTGATTTTTCAATTAAAGTAAAATATCCTCTCTTTTCAAGCAATATTAATACTAACTATAAATCTTATATTACACTTTTAACAGAATTTGGCTCTGTAACAGAAAATGCACCTCGCCCCCATACATTTCGATTAAAATCTCGAAATATTGCATTTACACCATTTGGTAATTTTGCAACTGCTCCTATTGGAATTTATGGTGGCAATGATTATAATACAGTTCACTTGCGATACAATACTACCGATATGATTTTTAAGGAATTAGGTTTAATGAGTGAAAATAATAATAGCTTAGAATTAATATTTTTGTTTTCAGTAGCGAGTTATAGGTCTAACCTAACTTTTATGAAAGCTATGGGAAATGATGTTTATAGCGAAATTGGGCTTGGTTTTGGTAGAATTCCCAGTATTTTAAGTGATTTAATAGATATTGAAATTATATTATCAGCAGGCATAGGTAATTTAGCAAATGGTAGATATGGTATTACACTTTCTTTAAATTAAAAACCTATCTAACTTTAATTTGTCAGATAGGTTAATTTAATTTTTTTACATTTTTAATTGAATTTACTTTGCTTTATTTTTAGCTCTCCATTCCTCAATTGGCTTATGAGGTCCGAACCTATGTTGTTCTTCGCTAAAGGGGTTAGCATAGGGTCCCATTGGAAAATCTACTGCCTTTTTAGATGAATCTGGATAAAATACATCAAACATTGCATAAGGTGGTCTTGGATTAATTTTGTCATAATTTATAAATGCAGCAATATTAAAACATTCTTCGTCAGTAAGTTGTATTTTCAACTCATCTTTATCGTTTGGCATATTATATTTAATAAATGCAGCTAATTTCCCAATTCTATGCATACTTGAGCCCAAAGCATAAGAAAATTCACCCCAAACTGGAGGATATAAATACCCACCACCAACTGGATTTTTAACACCCTGACCATCTACTCCGTGACATCTTGCACAATATCTTAGATATTCGTTTTTTCCTTTCTCTGGGTCCGCTGGTTTATCTTGCCAGTCAATTTTATTAGGAATATCCCCTCTGATTTTCATTTTATTACCATTAACATCCCAAAGCCATTTTAAATACATTTCGAAAGCATACATTTCTTTACTATTTAATGGTATAGGGTGACCAGAAAGCGGGTTTATCAAACAATTATTTATTCTATCATTTATTGATAAAATCCTATCTTCTCTTGCTCTATATTGTGGATATCTTGCAAATGCTGTAAATAATGGCATACCATTTGGTTTTATACCCCCTAATAGATGACAACTTTTACAAGACATTTCACTTTTTGTAATGTGTTCAACTGTCCCGTTTGGTCCTAAATATTTGTAAGTATAATTAAATAAATTATAACCATAGATAATTGCATCACGCTCTGGTCCTGGCTTGATTGCATTTGTATCATAAATTGATGCTGGTTCAGATAAAGTTGTGTCATTTACAACAATTTCTTTTTCAATTTTTTGTTTATCTTCACTACACGCACAAAAGTAAAATAGAGAAAATATACAAAAAGTTAGAATAAATTTGTTCATTAATTAGTAGGGTTTATTTTGATGATTAATATTTTACAATTACTTAAGTAATATAGGTAAATAACGAATTAAAATTCTAATTATTAACTCTAAATTTACTCATATTTTAATTTTAAATATTATTTGCATATATTAAAAATTAGCTATACACTCTTCTCTTATTGCCCATAATTCATCTAAAGTATAAGTAATTTCTGGGTTTTCAGTTAGCCAATTTTTGATATAATTTTTATGAAATTCAGTTTTATAATCTGCAATTTGGTTTGCTTCAATTTCAAATTCCTCTATCAATTCATTGATAAAACTATATTTATCTGAATGAGCTTTTGTACATTCCATAATTTCATTATTATATCTTAGATAACAATGTGCCTCTGGAATGTAATCCAAATTATATTTAGCGAGAACTCGAGTAATATTAGGTGTATTTTTTTTATTCATTTTAAAAATACCCAAGTATAACTTAATTTCCTCAATTTCTAATTCATCTGCAAGTGCTTTCAATACACCATGTTTAGTGCTACAAGTGCCATAGCTATCTATTAGTGCAATTGCAGGGTCTTGCTTATTCTCATTTCTTTTGTAAGGCAGGTTTTTTACATAAAAAACAGCATTTTGGAAATTATTTATATTTTTCTCAATAAACAATTTAGAAATCGGCAAACTTTGGTCTGTAATAATTTTTTCTATTAACATTTTTTTATTTATTTTGTTTTGTCATAATTTTAAATGCAATATAACAATTCTATTTCTCTTTCCCTACTTTAGCCAATTTTTGATATCAGAATTAAATGATTTTTGTCTATCTATGGATGGGTTATGTGAGCAATTATCGTAATATTTTAGATTGTTATCACCTATAATAGACTTCAATTCCATTACTTGTTGCTCAGAATATAAGCCGTCTTCTTTGCCATAAATTATTTTTTCACTGCGGTCATATTCTTACCTCTCTTATTTTGATTTTTAGTTTAAACGTATTATCTTTATTTTATTTAATAGTTGTATTTAAACCAAAACTCAAAACCAAAAAAAAAGACCGCAATTTTTGTTGTCCACCTTTTTTTTTAAAACAATTTCTTACATTCGAATTTTTATGCCGGTGTTATAAACTATACCATCTAATGGTGCCCATACTTCTGTGAATTGTGGGGTGTTGTTTGGGTTAGAACTAATTGAGCCAAAATTGGTTTGTCTTACATCTGTGTAGTTCTCTATATTTAAGAACAAAGTTAGGTTTTCCCACGTGTATTCTACTACCAATCCATAAGTCCAATATGAAGGAGTAGTAAATCCGTTGCTTAATTTTTGACTACTTTTGAACTCATAATCCAAGCCAATTCGCCATTGATTGGGCAGTGCATAAAGTAAATCACCTTTCAAACTATGGTTTGGTGTAAGCGTTAAGTCTGACACTTTATCATCAAAATGATTAGTAGCGTTGGTATAAGTATAGCCAACAAACAACACAAAATCATAAAATCCAAACTTAAAAAACGTCTCGCCACCATAAGTTTTTGTATATCCATTAGCATTTACAAAGTTAAAAATTCCAGAATTTTGAGCAGTTTCATTTAAAATTAATGGCTTATCTAATTTATTATAAAAGAACATTTGGTTGATATTAAAGAAATAATTGTCTCCAATCGTTGTTTTGTAGCCAATATCGCCGTTAAACCCATAAGACTCTTCGGCTTTTGTGATGCTTTTGTTGATTGGTAATAGGTTTTTATAGCCCAACAATTCTGCTTCTTGATTGAATATCGATGGATTTCTATATCCCAATCCACCACCAATTCTTGTAGTAAGTTTTGATGTCCACTTAAATAATGCTGAAACTCTGGGCAAAGCAAAGAATTTCTGATTGAAAACATAATCACCTCTAAAACCAGTTTCCATTGAAATAAAATCATTCAAATCAAATGTGTAGTTTAGAAAAGCACCAATTGTTTCAAAATTTTCATCTCTTCTTACTGCACTTTGCAAACTATCTTCTCTGAAATTATCTGTATAAAAATTAGCTCCAAATATTAATACATCTTGCCCAAATTTAAAACTATTGCTAATTTCGGTGAATGTAGAAACCTGTTTCCCAGCAAAACGATAATCTTCCAAATCCTTTGCGGCAGTCAAGTCCAAACTTCGATTAAAAATATTAAAGCTATTTTTTATTGTAAGATTATGTTCTTCACTCAAATTATGCTCTAATTTGAATTGTGAAGTAATTCTTTTAATACTTTATATTCTTTGTAAAAATTATTAGAATCGGGATATTCATTATTCATTAATTTCATATCGCCACCTTGTCTCTGCTCTTCAGTAAATGTACCACCTAACGATATTTTGGTATTTTCGTCATAATCATAAAACAGCTTTGGATTAAAATTATACTTGGTCAATTGAGGCATATCCGAATATCCATCATTATCGGCATCAAATGCAGTGTGAGTATTTCTTTGTGCTAATAATGTAAAACCCAAATCGCCAATTTGTTTGCTCATATACGTATTTACATCAAAAGCACCAATTTGTGAGGCGTTCAAATGGATAAGTGTTTCTTCTTTGGTTGGCTCTTTGGATAGCAAGTTTATTAGCCCAGAAATAGCACCACCGCCATAAAGAGTAGATGCTCCACCTTTGATATACTCTACTTGACGCAAATCCAATGGCGGAATTTGCATAATGCTCAAACTACCAGAAAATCCACCATATAATGGAAAACCGTCTTTTAGAATTTGGGCATAACGTCCGTCCAAGCCCTGAATACGGACATTTGCAGTATTACTTGTGGCAGAGGTTTGTTGCACCTGAATACCTGTGCTATGAGTAATCAAATGGGCGATTTTGCTTGGGTCCATAGTAGATGCTTCATCTATTTCTTCGGTTAATGCCTCAACTCTTGTGGGATTATCTGCAATGCTCTTGTTGTTCCTTGTTCCTTCTACTATAATCTCATCAGATTCTTCATTGCTGGAAATTAGATTGATTTCTAATATGTCTTTGAATGGGAATGTAATTAGAGTATCAAATTTTTCAAATCCAACATAAGTAACATTTACTTTAAATTTTCCATTTGGTATATTATTGATAACACTTTCGCCTTTGATGTCAGTTCTTCCGCCGCGTACAGTTCCTTTTATTGATATTGTTGCCCCGATTAGTGTTTCATTTGATTCACTATTTTTAACAACAGTTCGGAGTATATTTTGAGCAAAGGAAAAATTTAAACTCATTAGAAATAGAATTGCCACATAACTCAGATGATTAATTTTGATTTTCATTTATTTTATTAAAGGTAAATGTAATTTGAATATTACAAATTTAATCAATTTTAGTACAACATAAAAAAAGACCGCAAATTTTGGGTTTGCAGTCTTTATTTTTATCATTTTTATCAAACATTTTCAATCAATATACAGCTTTATTTACAAACTCTGGATAGACAAATGGGCTAATTTCTTCTGCTAATCCAGTAGTTGAGTCTATAGTTACACAAGCTCCACTTACCTTATAATCTCCTTCGGCTAATTCAAATTTATGTGCCGTTTGCAGCAAAAATCGCTTAATTGCAATGTCTTTATCCATTCCCAATACCGAATTATATGCTCCGCTCATACCAACATCACTAATATAAGCCATTCCACGTGGGAAAATTTGAGCATCTGCGGTCTGAATATGCGTATGAGTTCCCATTAATGCCGATACTTTTCCATCTAAATACCAACCCATAGATACTTTTTCGGCAGTCGCTTCGGCATGAAAATCTACAAATATCAGCTTGGTTCTGTCGCCAATTTGCTTCAAAATTGTGTCCATAGCTCTAAATGGGCAGTCTATCGTTTGCATAAAAGTTCTACCTTGTATCTGAACAACAGCAATTTCTACATCTTCAAATTTGATAAAAGTATATCCTTTGCCTGGATTTCCCCAAGGGTAATTGGCAGGACGTAAAACATTGTCATTTGTAGCCAATAAGGGGCGAGATTTCCAATTATCCCAAATATGATTTCCAGTAGTAATTACTCTCACACCTGCATCAAACAGCAATTTTGCCTCATCTTCGTTCAGCCCTTTACCCTGCCAAATATTTTCGCCATTTGCAATAATTACATCAGCAGAATATTTTGATTTGAGATGTGGAATGCTTTTTACCACAAAATCCAATCCATTATCACCAACAATATCACCAATAAATAAAATTTTAATTGATTTTCCCAATTTAATCTCCAAGTTTATTTTATACGTTTTGTGTCTTTATTTATATATCAACTGTTTATTTCAAAACACTTAATCTTAAAAATCGTCTTTAATTAAAATTAAATTCTATAATTAAATAAACAATACTACAAAATTAACTAAATAAAATCAAAATTATATATGAAAATCTATACAAAAACTGGCGATGATGGAACAACAGGTCTATTTAATGGCGAAAGGGTAAATAAATTTAATGATAGAGTAGAAGCGTATGGCACTATTGACGAACTGAATTCAATTATAGGAACTGCAATTAGTTTTTTGAACAATACAATTGTAAATGTTGAATTATTAGATAAAAAAAGCACTTTATTATCACATCTTGGCATAATTTCTAATTTATTATTCAATCTTGGCTCCGATTTGGCTACTCCACTTGTTCCAGCCCCAAAGTTTGAAGTTCCAAGAATTACAACAGATAACATAGAAATCTTAGAAAATTGGATAGATTTATATGATGAAAACTTAGAAAAATTGAGATATTTCATTTTACCGGGTGGTGGATTATCTGCGTCATTTTTACACCAAGCAAGAACAGTTTGCCGAAGAGCCGAGCGTCAAATAGTAAAACTATCGCAAGATTCAGAACTAAACCCAAATTCTATAATTTTCGTAAATCGCCTGTCTGACTATTTATTTACAGCAGCCCGTTTTAGCAATTATTTAGAAAACATAACCGATATTAAATGGGAAAAGTAACTTAAAAAAATAAGTGAAAATAGATTAAGTTTTCAATTTGGATTTATTAAATCTTTATGCTAAACATTGAAGAAATACGAGATTATGCACTAAGTCTGCCTTTTACAACTGCGGACTTCCCTTTTGATGAAGTTACGATGACAATTAGAGTAAAAGGAAAAATCTTTCTATTTTTGCCCTTGGATAGGTTTCCCGCGAGCTTTTCGTTCAAAATCGAACCAGAGCGAAATGCAGAATTGCAAGATACACACGAGTATATAGTACCTGCATTCCACCTAAATAAACAGCACTGGGCATCGTTTGACTTGTCGAGTTCTTCAAGCCAAGCTTATGACCCTGCTTTTGCATTATCATTAATCTACAATTCATACGTCTTAGTAGTTTCTAAACTCAAATCTGCCGAAAAGAAAGAGATTTTTGAGTTATTAGAGAAATTGAAGAAGTAAAGCAAATTAACTAAATAAACCACCAATAATGAGCCAAAATACAAAATTTGAAATTCCTGTTTTGAATAACATGAACACTGCAGTTGCACCAAAAGGACTAATCGGCAAATTGCGTGGAATAGTCTCTGATTATATTGGAATTTCGTCTTCAGTATTGTGTTTGATACATTGTTTGGGGTTACCTTTTGCATTTTTTGTGGCACAGTATTTTGGTTTTAACTTACTAAAAGGACTGCAAGAAGAGATAGAACATCTAATACTATTTGATGCAATTTTTCTAATCACAGCCAGTATTGCGGTGTATTTCGCACTAAAGCACGCCCATTCCCAAAACATCAAAATCTTACTTAGCATTGGTTGGGTTTTATTTGCAATTGGAGTGCTATTTGAGTGGGTAGAATACCTACATTATTCAATCCATCTCGGCTCAATATTACTCATAATAGGACATATCCAAAACATCAGACTCTGCCGAGCTGGTAAGTGTGAGGTGTGAGATACAATACATAAAGAGTAAACTTAAAATTTTTTTTTTAAACACAACTTTAAATCACCGAAAACAATAATAGGCCCAATTAGCACTTTGGCTAATCTTCCCATTTACCAAAAAAACTGGTTATATCAAAAATATAACTAACTTGTTCACCATTAGGTTTTGTACAATGTAAAACATCATAATATTTATCCTCTTGTATTACAAGATTTTGTTTATCTTGTGTACAATCAGGACATAATTTGCTAACAATTTCATATTCTTCTGCTACACTATTTACTTTAATTGCATTTGTAAAATCTATTTGATTATTCATTTTTATGACTTTATTTAGTTGTTAAAATAATATTTTATATTTTAATAATTAGTGACGATTTCAATTAAGTTTATTTTAGCAATTTCTCAAAATAAAATTATAACTAAAGCGTGTTATATTGTGTATTATAAATTAGAATTATTGAGTTTAATCTATGGAAAAAGTAGTACATATTTTTGATAAAAATGATAAAGATGCCGAAGAAGAATATTGGAACAATTACTGGCAATCCAAAACCCCCTCCGAAAGATTAGATGCTTTGGAGGAATTACGTCAACAATATATAGAGATGACAAATGCTCCACGAAGACTTCAAAGAGTTATTAATATTATTAGAAAAGAATGAAGTAGAATTATAATATTATCATTAAAATTACACTTAAAAATAAATTATTTATATTTTTTTCATTTATTTTCAAAATAAATGAACATAAGTAAAATAATATAAATATTCATCCTTCTATAAACTGTAATTAAATTTTATAAACATTAAAAAAGGAGGTAATTCAGTGAAGTTTTTAAAGGTAATGGGTTTATTAGCGGGTTTTACTTTTATGTTTACTGGATTTAATAATGCTTCTGCTTGCGACACTAAATGTGAAACAAAAAAAGCATCAAATACAAAGACAGATACCAAAACAGAAGTGAAATCGAAAACAGACAAAGCTAAAGTAGATAACCAAAAATCAAAAACGGCTACTACTGCTGCAAAAACTGAGGCTAATAAATAATCCCAGTTACAATTCTTAAATAAGTATAATTATGCTTATAATTATTCTTAGGGGCATTCATTAATTTGAATGCCTTTTTTTTTGTGGCAAATTAACAATTATATGGCATATAAAATGCTTTTAATACTATTTTGTCTATATGTTTTTATAGATTGATACGAGTATTTAAATAGGTAGAAGCAGATAGTAGATGGCAGAGAACGCAGAAGGTCAAGAAAAGTCGGAAGGTGCCTCCCAGAAGAAGTTAGACGAAGGTCGGGACAGGGGTCAGGTAGCCAAAAGTACAGACGTAACAACTGCCTCAATTTTATTAATTGGGGGGCTAATTGTATTGTATTTTGGGGCTTATTATCTAAATACCGTAAAAGGTTTTATGGGCTATCTTTTGCATAATTCTTCAACTCTCCAAATTACCGAACAAAATGTATATAAATATTACTTAGAATTATTGGCATTTTTGGGTACCATTTTACTACCAATAATGGGACTTATTTATATTATAATTCTTGCCTCCGAAATTAGTCAAGTCGGGTTTAAATTTGCTTCCAAAAAATTCACCGAACCAGAAAACTATACACGTATATTCAAACTCGGTGCAGGGTTAAAGAGAATATTTTTCTCTTCAAATTCACTATTTGAATTAGGGAAAAGTTTAGCAAAAGTTGTAATTATTGGTGGAGTTGTTTCACTCACACTCAAAAACCATATAGATTCTATTGTTTCAATTATGGAAAAGCCATATCTTGAAATCGGCTCTTTTATGTATGATTTGAGTTTTGAACTATTTACCAAAGTTGGATTGGTTTATATTATTATTGCACTTAGTGATTATTTCTATCAAAAATGGAAATTCACAAATGATATGAAAATGACCAAACAAGAGGTAAAAGACGAATTCAAACAAACCGAAGGGGACCCTAAGTTAAAAGGTCGTATTCGCTCATATATGCGAAGTCGTATGCGAAAAATTATGCTTAATAACGTAGCTACAGCAGATGTTGTGGTTACTAACCCAACCCACTTTTCTGTTGCAATTAAGTACGAGAATGGCTCAATGTCTGCTCCGCGAGTTGTGGCAAAAGGTGCGGACTACTTAGCATACAAAATCCGTGAAAAAGCGAAACAAAATAATATCCCAATAGTTGAAGACCCACCATTAGCAAGGGCATTATTCCATAATGTAGAAGTAGAAACCGAAATCCCAGAAGAATTATACAAAGCAGTTGCTAAAATCTTAGCGTATGTATATTCGCTGAAGAAAGAGGGATAGAGAGAAAAACTATGAAAAGTGAATTTATCATACATATTGGAATTAAACCAGAACATATTGTAGATGCAGCAAGACTTTATGCTAATGCTTTTCAACATAAGTTCCTAAAAATATTAGGAACACCTGATAAAGTAACTAAAATCTTAAAAGATGGTTTAAATCCTGATAGAGGAATATCTGCCATTTCTAATGATAATGAATTACTTGGAATAGTTGGATATCATTTAGATAAAACTTCACTTACAGACATAAAATTTAAATCTTTTATAAATAATTATGGAATATTAAAAGGTATAATCAAATTTGTTATTTTGGCAATTATCTTTTATAGAAAAGCAGATAACAAAAACCAACTAATGATGGATGGAATTGCTGTAAAAGATGGATATAGAGGACTTGGAATTGGCAAAGAATTATTTAATGAACTTGAAAATTTAGCTCGAAATAACAATATTACTGAAATCAAATTAGATGTAATTGACGAAAACCCAGAAGCTAAAAAACTATATCAAAATATTGGGTTTGTTCCTATAAAATATACTAACATTCCGAAATTTATTAATAATGTAATCGGAGTTAGTGGAGTAACAACTATGATAAAAAAACTATAATAAAAAACTATGAAAAATGAATTTAAGGTAAAAATAATCTCTGATGCTAAGCTAAATGAATGCTTTGAGGCATTTGCGGGAGTGGAGAAATTTGTAGCATATCACCCAAATGCAAAAAGATATGAAAAGCTCACAAAAGACACAAATAACCGAACATTTAAAATATACGAAAAGCCTTATTGGTTTACTCCCACAATATATTTTATTGCAGAATTTATCCCTAAGCAGGAGGATAAAAAAGTGGAAATGAACGCTGAACTTTTCAAATATATCAAAATCAAAATAGACTTCTCATTCCACGAAGTTGATGGCAAAACTCATATTCACGAGGATGTAAAAGTTAATTACAACTTTCCAATTAAGCATTTTTTAAACCTAATTTTCTGGTATTACCACCATAAACTTGTGAAGAATATAAAATAAATTCCTAATTTTCATTACCTTTCAATCACAAAAGGAAGCGATTTATTACCATAATTTGCATAATAAATGCCGTTTGGTAAGTTTGGCAAATTTAGATTTAATGAATTATTTATAGTCCCACTCCAAACTTCCAAACCAATTAAATTTGTGATTTGCAACTTAATTGGGATTTTGTTTTCATTAGTAATATTAATACTTTCATTAGTTGGATTTGGATATATTTTTAATGAATTGATTTCATTGATAATTCCTTTTTCATCATTTTCTACAGATGTATATGTCGCAATTATATCTCTCATTGCTTGCATTTTGTAGTTTCTATCGGGTTTGGTTGGGTCGTCTGTTAGACCCCAGCAGCCATATCTATTATATCCAGAAAATAATGTAAAATTCATTGCCAATCCACCGCCTAGTGTTTTCCAACCATCAAGGAAATTGTATTTTAGCACTTCGCCCATTTTTTCTGTTCTATGAGCCAATATCTGTGCATCTAAATTATTTGTTCCTCCACCTGATGGCAAATGTGCACCGCCTTCATAAGAAGTGCAACCACCAACCAAATCCCATAGTTCTGCTTTTTTAAGGTGATTATTACGATTAAATGCAGATGAAACTGAATTTATTTGTTCATCAATATCTTCAAACATTCCATCATTTATTAGGTCTGGGTCATTATTATTAGATTTTGTAGATTGAAAATATAATGCTGTGCTTGTAGCATAAATAAAGTTTTTGGGTTCGCCAATATTATTCTTGATATAATTTAAATGATTATCACTTCTGCCAATATAAGCGTGTTGACCCGCTAAAATCACCCTAATTCGTTTGTTGATTTCGTTTTGCCCAAATACATTAGCAAACCAATTAGATAGTTCAACGCTTCTTCGTGCATAATTTTGATCAAATGTAATACCATAAGATTCTGCTTGTGCTTGATTATATGGTCCGTGAGTTTCTTGAGTTGGAGACCATACTTCGTTACTATTTTCTACGTAAATATTAATGTTTGGATTTAAATTTTCTTTTAGCATTTTGCCTAATTCTGCTACATACGCCGAATCGCAAGAAATATGTATATTAATCCAAATATCTTTATTAAGTATATTTGCAAGTTCAATCATATATTCCCAACACCAGCCATCACGCTTGCCATTAATTGCAGTCATTGGTTGTTGAGTTATATCATTAGGTAATTTACGATTTGTCCAAGTAGTTTTATTTGGATAAGTTGGTTCGCCACCCCATATATTTTGCACATTATAAAATCTATAACATGCAAAGTCAGCAGCTTTACAAAGTGTAATAAATTCATCAGTAAATGTTTGTTCAGTGCTCAAATCATATCCTGGACGTAATATTCGTAAATTATTAATCCCTGTATTCATTTGACTATTTGGAGTTAGTTTTGTATTAGTAAACTTTAAAAAAGCCAAACCGTGATTTGCATTTGGATAGCCACCAACTATCACATCAAAAGTAGTTAAATTTTTAGTATCATCATACTGTTTATTTGCAATAGAAACGTTTGTACCTGATATACTAACATCTGCCTGACCAATAAAACTGCTATGATATGTGCCACTATAATCAATTCTATATTCCTCCGGGTCATCTATTTGATTAGTCCACTCGGGAACCGGTCTGCCATCAAACATAACCAAATCAAAATCTGACTGTGGATTGCCTAACTCATCATAACTCGTAACATTGCTAAATCTATTAGTATGGTTCATCATATTAACAAAAGCATTAGCATTATCTAAGTTTACACCCATTTGGAACTGAGAATAAGCAGTATAAGCAGTTGAAAGTATTATAGTTATAATTAGTAAATATTTTTTCATATTTGCTCCAATTTGATTTATACAAATATACAAAGGAAATTAATATAAAGGTAATTTCTTATAAATTTTAATTTTTTGTATTTAATTTAAAACTACATTTTTCGCAAAAAAACTTCACTATATTTCACGGTTTTTGCCTGTTTTTTAATATTTTTCATATCAGGGTGGGTTGGGTGGCTCGCCCAACACTTCCTTTTTTTGTAAGGGTCGATGACATCGACCTTTCTTCAAAGAACTTCCGAACACTTTGTGTTTGATTGGAGAGAAAGGAAAAGGCAATTTATTACTACAATAATTTCACCACTTCGTGGTTGAGGAAATTTTGCACTAATTGCACTAATATTGCCTTTTTTCACCCAAAAACTTCACGATATTTCACGGTTTTTGCTTGTTTTTCTTTTTTTAAAGTCTTTCCCTTTTGGGGAAAGATTTAGATTGGGGTTTCTTCAAAGAACTTTTTATCCGAGA
>JBEICW010000004.1:0-21210 GCA_040383785.1 Ignavibacteria bacterium
AAATATGTTTTAGTTGTATTTTCTTTTAATATTTATTTCCTATGTGCTTTTAATGATAATGAAACTACATTAATTGCACTAGGAAAATATTATGAAAATATAGAAAATTTAAGTTATAATTGTAATTTTAAGTATTATATAAACAATGAACTTAAAAATAGTTCAAATGATACAATACTTATAAAAAGAGATAAAGAAGATAAATTTATTTCAAGAAAAATAAGGATAAATAGTAATAGATATTTAAAAATATATAATAAAAATATGTTAACACATATTGATTATTTAAGTAAAAATAAATATTTATATACAAATACAATTAGAACTGAAAATTTAAATAAATATGTCTATTACTCATTAATTGACTCTAATATTAACTTTTTTACAAAAATTATTTTAAATAATGAAAATTTTGATATTAAAAATAATAAAGATACTATTTATGTATCAAAATTTTATGATTTTAAAAATTTAGATTTAAATTATAAACTTTTATTTAAAATTTTTAATAATCACTTAATAGAATTAAGAACTGATTATTTTTATTATACTGATAGTAGTTTTCATACATCTATATTTAATTTTAATTCTTATGATGAATCAAATATTAATGATACTATTTTTGAAGAAGAGATACAAGGTTATAATGAAGTAGTTCAAAAGACAAGTGAAGATGTAAGCAATATTGTATTGAAACTGCGTGATAAATTTTTAAATAGTGTATTTTACACTTATAATATTAAAAATTTAAACAATGAAGATGTAAAACTTGAAGTTAATAGAAAACATAAAATTATATTATTTTGGGGTAGTTGGTGTGGTGCTTGTAAATTGGCATTTAATCCACTAAACGAATTTATTAAATTAAATGGTAATAAGTTTGAAGTCATAGCGATTAGTGTAAAAGAACCAAATGAAACTAATCAATTAAGGTATATTAAAGGTAAAAATTTTCAATTTACATTTCTTAAAAATGGAGATTATACTGCAGATTATTATGGACTAAAATCTTATCCATCTTTTGTAATTTTAAACAAAGATTTAAAAATTGAAGATTTTGCAATTGGTTATTTTGAAAATTTTAATGATTATTTACAATATTTAAACAATGAATTAAAATAAAAACAAAAAGCGAACCCTAAAAAAGTTCGCTTTTTTATCATTAATCATCAAATACTAACTAATCATAAATCTTGAAATAAATTCTTTTACTATTGGGTCATTTGTTGCTTTTAGCTCTTCTCCACTTCCTTCAAATAAAACTTTGCCTTTGTCTAACATCGCTACTTCATCTGCAATTCTAAATACAGAAAACATATCGTGAGTAATAACAATTGAAGTTACATTCATTTTTTGTGCTAATTCATATATCATATCATCGATTTGCTCTGAGGTAACTGGGTCTAAGCCCGTTGTAGGCTCATCATAGAATATATATTCTGGACTGCCGACTAATGCTCTCGCAACAGCTACTCTTTTTCGCATACCACCTGATAAATCCGCTGGTTTTTTGTTCTTGATGATTTGCCATTCTTTTTCAAAGTTTTCTGTACCTTTTTCAGATAAATCAGGCAAAAGTCCTACCGCAGAGAGTACTCTCATTGCCTCATTAACTAATACTTGCTCATTTTTTTCACCGTGTTCATACAAACTAACAATTACATTTTCATAAACGGTATATGAATCAAATAATGCTCCACCTTGGAATACAAAACCAATTTTTCGTCTTAGTTCAAATAGTTCATCATACTTCAAATGACTAACATCAGAGCCATCTATTTCTACAATTCCACTATCTGGAGTTAATAGACCTACCATGTGTTTTAGTAGTACAGATTTGCCACAACCCGATTTGCCTATTATACAAGTAGTTTTGCCCATTTTGAGTTCTAAATCAATTCCGGACAATACTACTTTTGGTCCGAATGATTTTTGAAGATTTTTAATTTTAATCATTTTTTTATTTTTTTTTAGCTGACTTCAGATAATAACGTATAAATTAAAACTTACTTTTAATTTATTATTAACTTATTTACCATTTACCATTTCGTACTTCATTCTATGTACTTCATACTTCATATTATTAGTTAAATTAGTTATTGTAGTAAATTATTTTTATTTTTGTTTTTGATATAATTACAAAATTTAGAAAATATGATAGACTTATTCATTTTATATTTACATTACATTGGTGCCCTTTATGCCTTTACTAAAAATTGGCAAGAAGATAATATAAAACAAGGTTTTTTATCTGTTTTAATTTTGGGCTTAGCATTTACGATTTTATGGGCATTATCTGGTCAGATTGCATTTATGATATTCCCAGATAGTTGGAATACAATCTATTTTACAAAAGATACTCTTTCTTTGGTTTTATTGGTAATTCCTGAAAGTATATTTTTTTATCACTTTTTCATAAAGAAATAATCTTTTCAAAATTTAGATTATTAATTTAATATAAATCTATTCTTCTATCAACAAATATATTATTGTATTTGTTGATAGTCTTATCTCTGGCTAATATATGCTCAAATGAAATATTCAATTCACCACTTTCTTCTTCTGCTAATTGAGCAAGCAAATTTCCATTTGTATCATAAAAGCTACTGCAACCTGTAAAGTATAACTCTTCATCATTAATTTTTTCTGTTCCAATTCTATTACTTAATGCAAAAAACACTCTATTATCCAAAGCCCTTGCAGGCAAAGAATTTTTCCAAACTTTTGTTACCAAATTTGCTGGGCATATAATCAAATCACATCCGTTTAATGCATATTGCTGAGTTATTTCTGGGAAACGCCAATCATAACAGATAATTTGTCCAATATGCAAATCTAAATGACTAATATATTGAGGTATAAAATTTATAGTCTTATCGTTGGTGTTTGAAATATACTTATCAAAGACTAAATTTTCTTTATAAAATAGATGGGATTTCCGATAAATTTTAGTTTCAATAGGATTAGGACTAATTGAAATTGATGAATTAAACAACATATTACCATCAAAATCCGCAAATCCAAAAATTATAACTAAATTTAATTTAGTAGCTAATTGCTGTAGTTCATTTATTTTGTCTGAATCTTTACTAATTGCATATTTTTTTAGTTCATTTTTATCTTCAAAAAAATAACCACTCAAAGCCATTTCTGGAAACAAAATGATATCAGTTTTGCTATTATAATTATTTGATGAATTATTATAAAAATCATCTTCGATTTTATTGATTTTCAGGATATGATTTTTGATAGTATTAAAATTACCCTCAAGATTTTTATGCTCTGGTTTAAATTGAATAATTTTTAGATTTATCATAATTGTATATCTATTTTTTTAATTTTTATCGATTTTTTTTAAGCTAATAATAATCACTCTAATTATAGACTAGTATTGATATTTAGCATTTTAAATTGATTTATGAAAGTATTTTTTTGTAAAAATGTTAACAATAAATTTTGATTATAAGAGTTTTTATATTAATTTGCAATATAAAAGTGTCAACTTTTCTACACACTTTTTAAAATTTATAGTAATTAATGTTGCAAATTGTAAATATTTAAAATCAAACAAGAACATAAATTCAGTTGCAAAAATACGTATTAATAAATAAAATTAATAATTAAAGTTAATTAAATTTAAGTATTATTTTTACTGTAATTTATAAGTTTTAAAGATTTGAAAATAATATTTGTTGAACTAATTTGGAGGTTTAATATGTTTAAAATGAACAATCTTAAAGTATTAAAAGTTTCAAGCACTTTTTGGAAGGCTTTTTTATTAATTTTAGTTTCATTATCATTAGTATTTAGTTTTAGTGAAGCGGAAGCAAAAAAACGAAAAAGAAAAAAGAAATCAAAACTTAGACGAGTATATAACCCTACAAAAACAAGGTCAGAAGCTTTGCTAATGATTAGAGCAAATTCTGATGAACTTTCTGAGCTTGCTGGATTACAACCAATCGAGAAGTCTGAATTGCCAAAACATCTTTTTAGTAATCATTCAGAATTAGAAAACTTAGATGAACCTTTAGATAAAGAAGATGTTGAGGGAATGGAATTAGCTTTATTGGAAACTGAAAATATTGCCTCAGAAGCAAATTATCAAAAATTATATAATGACGTCAATAATATCGACCAAACGACAGTGGTTAATTATTACGAAGAATCTAAGTTTGACAAAGATTACTTCACAATGTACCAAGAGCAAGATGAAAATAGTCAAGCATTTGAAGAATATTATTATGAAGAATCAGAGAATCCTGAAGGACTAATTGGAGATGCTGGCGAGGATTTATCTGAATTAGCATTGGATAATGAACCAACAATGACTATGGAAGAATTTAAAGCACTTTGGTTAAGTTATGTAACAGAAGGCAAAAACTTTGATGAAACAGAAGCTGGGGTAAAAAAATCTGAAATTATGGAAATAATTTTATCTTGGTTCGGAACTCCATATAAATTCGGTGGAACTTCTGATAATGCAATTGATTGTTCGGCATTTGTTAGAACTGTATATTCTACAGCTACAGAAATGCAACTACCAAGAACGGCACGTGAACAGTTTACTGTTGGTAAAATTGTAAGAAATAGAAAAGATTTAAAATTTGGTGATATGGTTTTCTTTAATACTCGCAAAAGAGTTAGAGTGTCTCACGTAGGTATATATCTTGGTGATAATTTATTTGCTCACGCTTCATCAAGAAGTGGAGTTACAGTATCATCATTAGTGCAAGATTATTATAACAAAAAATTTATTGGTGCAAGAAGAATTAGTTACGAAACAGTAAATCAACTAAGCACAAAAACGGATAGAAATCAACCTACAAATTAGTTTGCAATTAGTTTTGATTTGTTTGATATTAAATTTTGTAAAAAATAAAATTAATACATATCTAAAACAAATCTAAAACATATACGATACTTACCTAACATATAACTTAAAATAAAAATAAGCTTGATAAAATTTTAAACTTATTTTTCTTTTTAATACCAAAATTAATTAGTAACTAAATTAAAATAAAAATATATTATGAAGATTAAGTAATTTTATATAATTGCTAACTTATTTGATCCTAAAAAAGAATTTAAAAAAAATACTACAAAAAATAATGACAAGATTATATACGATTTCTGACAAAGAATTAATTGCAAATGCTGAGATTATTTTAGAGTGTTTTAAAGAAGACTTGACTTCATTTACAACAATCAATGTTTCTATGGATTCAGATTTTGTAGATAAATTAGAAAAATCAATTCAAAAGTTGAATAATAATTTATCAAATGTACAACAAATTAATGATGAACAAATTTTAGAATTAAACTCACTTTTTAATTTGATAAGTGAGATAAAAAATGTAGCGAAGTATATATTTTCTGATAACCCATCAAAATTATCAAGATACATAAATATGAATAAAAATATTTCTTTACCAGATAAACCAAAAAAATTAGAATATTTCCATGCTACCGAAGAATTCAAATGGGAGCCAAGTGAAAATTCTGCATTATATCAATTACAATTCGCATTTGAATCAACTGAAACTGAAATTAATTGGGAAGAGGCAGTTATGACACCAGTTTCTAATATCCACTTTGTACCCGAAAAAGCAGGTGATTACAAATTTAGGGTAATAGGATTTAATGGTGCTGGATTTGGAGAACCAAGCGATATAGTTGAAATGTATTTTGGAAAATATTAACAAGCTATAAATATAAAACTTTATAGAATAAATTTGAGAATTACTTCTGCACATTCAAGTTTGGACATTGGTGGGAAGTTTTTAGGTTCTAATTTTTTAGAATAAATTGTGATTGTATTATAATTGCCACCAAACCCAGAATTTTCTTTGTTAGCATAATTTCCAATTATGAAATCTGCATTTTTAGTATGTAGTTTTTTTTCTGCATACTTGTTTAAGTTTTCACTTTCTAAAGCAAAACCAACTATAATTTGATTGTCTAATTTAATTGAACTAATGGTTTTTATAATATCAATTGTTTCAATCAATTCTATAGTTTGTAAAGTATTTTCATTTTTTTTGATTTTACCCATATGAGTAAATTTAGGAGTAAAGTCAGCAACCGCTGCAGCAAATATTAATATATCACATTCTTTGTAATTATTTAATGTTGCTTCATACATCTCTTTTGCCGAAACAACATCAATTCTAATAATACTATTTGGTGCTATTTTGGGAGTTGAAATAGATACAGGACCAGCAATTAAAATGACTTCAGCACCCATTTGACCAGCAACTTCTGCTAATGCAAAACCCATTTTCCCAGATGAGTGATTACCAATAAACCTTACATCATCAATTTTTTCGTGAGTTGGACCGGCAGTAATTAAAACTTTTTTACCAATTAAAGACGTTGCTAAAGACTTAGATATTATCTTTGTTAAAGACTTTGTTACTTGAGTTTTTTTTTTTAATAACTCTAATTCAAGTTCAACATCAAATTTTCTATTTTCAAGTGTTTTATTAATTGATTCAATCGGCTTATTTAATAAATCTTGAGTAGTAAAAATTGTATTTTTGATATTTAATTTGGCTTCTAATTGCTCAATTTTTGACTTTATTTCATCAAATTTACTTACTTGTTTTTTTACAATTTGTTCAGGTGCACTTTTGAGTATGTTATATTCTATATTTGGTTTGTTGTCTATTATTTCGTTATTTTCAACTGTAGAATTTTCTATTTTAAGATTTTCTGCTTTAACTTCAATATCACTTTTTGCTGGCTCAATATCAATTATTAGAGTTTGCTCATTTCGATTGTTTTCTAATATATTGTCAGAATTTTTAATTATAATTGCGTTATCATAAGTTTTTTCATTTGTTAAGGAATTTATAACTTCACTAATAATCACCGAAATTTCAGGCAGGCGACCTTTTCCGATTAATCCACTTGCTAATTCACCTTCTTCTGGTTCAATTACAGCATATCCAATTTCTTGTAATTTTGCTACATTTGATTTGATTATCGGATGATACCACATATCAAAATCCATTGCTGGTGATAAAATCACAGGTATTTTTTTATAATTGGGTGAATATCCATTGGGTGAATATCCAATTGGTAATGAAAATAAAACAGTTAAAAGAGCATTATCACATACTCCATTAGCAATTTTGGAAATAGTATTAGCAGATAGCGGAGCAATTACTAATAAATCACAATCATTAGCTAATTTAACGTGCCAAGCACCATTATTATTTAGATTAGTATCAAATTGCTCGATAATTACATTTTTACCGCTTAAATTAGATAAAACAAGTGGGCTTACAAATTTTGAGGAGTCTTTGGTCATAATTACAGTTACATCAGCACCAAGTTTGATTAAATCTCGCAAAATTAAAGGAGATTTATAAGCAGAAATCGAAGCTGTTATTCCTAAAATTATTTTTTTACCACTTAATATTTTCATTATTGTTAACTATTTTTTAATTTATTACTGCAATTAGTAATTTAGACGCATAATTATCGTATAAATTTCAATATAAATTTTAAATTTATGTTATTGTACTTAAGCATAAAAATTAATTAGAAATACTTAAAATATAGCTCGTAGAATTTTAAAAATATAAATAAAATTACCTAATTGATTTTGAGGTAACTTAACCAAAATCAATAAAATTTACTTATTATCGTTTTATGTCTTTGGTTTGAAAATAAAAAATATATAAAAATAATACAAATCCTAATGGAAAATAATACAGAGAAAATAACAGATAAAGTAGCAGATAAAGTAGTTGACAAAAAGGTAATTTTAAGTGGTATTCAGTCGTCAGGGGTATTGACTATTGGCCATCTTACTGGTGCATTAGAAAATTGGAGAAAATTGCAAGAAGATTTTGATTCTTATTTTATGGTTGCAGACTTACACGCTATTACTGTAAAACAAGTGCCATCTGAATTGCGTTCAAGAACTCTTGATGTAATTGCATTTTTTGTGGCATGTGGATTAGACCCCGAAAAAAACACAATGTTTTTACAATCTCACGTTCCTGAACATGCAGAACTTGCATGGGTATTGAATTGTTATACAGGTATGGGCGAATTAGGTCGTATGACTCAATTTAAAGATAAATCAGCAAGACACAACGAAAATATTAATACTGGGTTGTTTTCTTATCCTGTTCTAATGGCGAGTGATATATTACTCTATCAAGCTAATTTAGTACCAGTTGGAGATGACCAAAGGCAACATTTGGAACTTACAAGAGTTTTGGCTCAAAGATTTAATCATCTTTATTCTGAAACTTTCACTATTCCAGAAGCTTATATTCCAAAAATTGGTTCTAGAATTATGAGTCTGCAAGACCCAACTAAAAAAATGTCAAAATCAGATGAAAATCAAAATTCAATTATATTTTTGACAGATACAAATGATATAATTATCAAAAAAATTAAACGTTCAGTAACAGATTCAGATAATTTTATAAAATTTAGTGAAGATAAACAAGGTATTTCTAATTTGATGACATTGTATCAAGTGGCTACAGGAAAGAATATCCCAGAAATTGAAAAAGAGTTTGAAGGGCTTGGTTATGGAGATTTCAAGCAAGCAGTTGGTGAGGCAGTTGCCGGTTATATTGCACCAATTAGAGATAAATTTTTGGAAATAAAAAAAGATAAAGAAAATATAAATAAAATTCTGAAAATGGGGCAAGAAAAAGCAAGATATAAAGCAAGTAAAACTCTTAGAAAAGTTTATAAAAAAGTAGGATTTTATTCTTTTGATAAGTAATTAAGCTTAAATGTTATTTTATTAATAAAAAAATAATAAATAATAATTTTCTTTTTTTTATCAGTACATAAAAAGTAATCATGAAAATAATTTTATTTCTAGTTGTTTTATTATATACCTGCGATAATAGGAAACAATCTGTTAATCAAAATCATAATGAAGCATACAGACAAACAAAAACAATTCGTTATAATAATATAAACGTTGATGTTGTAATTGATAAACCTGCTTTAGATGATGTAGATGTCTTATTAGTATTTCATGGTACAGTTCTGTATGATGATAATATAATTACAGCAGCAAATACTACACTTGATAAATTTAAAGATATTTTGGATAACAAAAATATGATGATTGTAAGTGTAGCATATCCTCAAGAAAACTTGCTCTTTGGTGATAATATTATTCAAGCAGAATCAGCATTATTATGGTTGAAAAATAAAGCAAATAAAGAATTAGGTATTACGATAAAGAAGATATTTTTAGGAGGTCATTCACAAGGTGGATATATAGTTACAAGATTAAATACTATGCATTCAACAAATGGAGTTATAGCAAATGCACCTGGACCACTCAATCTTGTCTATAGATGTCAGTTAGAAGAAACTGGTCAAATCCAATCAGGAGCTGTTTGTACAAAATTGAGAGATGTTTATGGGACAACTACTAATAATCCTAGTGCATATTTTGAAAGGTCTTTACTTAATTTTACAAATGGTTTTAAGTCTGACATTTTATTTGTTCAAGGACTAAATGATTCTCCAATTCAAATGTACTCTTGGCCAACTTTTAAACAAGATATTTTAAGTTGCTCAAATTGTAAAAATAGTAAATTTATTGAAATAGTTGGTGGTGAGCATCCATCTTTATTTGAAAGTCCAATAGGAAAGAAAGAATTTAATGATTTTATTAAAACCAGATAAATACCTATTAACTATCAAACTATTCACCTTTATATAAGCAAAGATAGGTATATTATTAAATTTAGATGGTCAAATTATATCTAAATTTACTAATATTTTAAGGTTTTAATATAAATCTGTTACACTTCTTTTAAAATGTGTGTGTTAATTAATACACATTGATTAGTTAACTATTATCTATTAAATTAATTGAAAATTCAATTAACTATTCGAATAATCGTCTTAATCTCTATAAACTAAACACAAAGGAGAAATAATGCCTACATATCAATATAAATGCAAAAAATGTGGTAAAGAGTTCGAATATTTGCAAAGTATGTCGGAAGCAACTCTGACAGAATGGCCCTTAGATGAACCAAATAGTTGCAATTGTAATGCGGGTGTAGTTAGAAAAGTTAGTATGGGTGGTGGAGTTATACTAAAAGGAACTGGATTTTATGAAACTGATTATGTAAAAAAAACAGATGGAAGTGGTAGTACAAGTTCGAGTGTAAATTCTGAATCAAGCAAAAGTGAAACTAAATCAGAAACTAAATCAGAAACTAAATCAAAAACAAAATCAGAAAATGATTCAAGTAGTAAATCAGAAAGCAAAACTTCTACAAAAGCAAGTGAGGTTGCTTAAAAAAGTAATATAAATAAAAGTTCATATTAAAAAATCAAAATCCTCAATTACATTGGGGATTTTTTTTGTTTATATTTGTTGCTTATGATTAAATTATAAAAAAATGAGATTATTTTAAAAATATAAATTTAATTGTAACAAAAAATTAGTTAATTTTGTTATTATAGAAATTATTCAAAAATTTATTTCTTAATTAAACATAATTTTAAAGTTAAAAATATGCTTAAAAGTTTTAAACCAAATATTTCAAATATCTTACATATATTAGTTATAACTTTGCTATTAAGTTTAAACTCATGTATGCCTCCAGGATTTGAACATACAAGAATAGAGGAAGATAATCATAGAATTATAGAGCAAGATACAAGTTATACTTTTTTTGAGCAAAATAACCCTGAAAATAAAGATAGAGGTATTATTCATCCCTCTACAAAGGTTATTAATATAGATAGAACTTACGTTTCTTTTGATAGTTCTGTTACAAGAGAGTACCCAGATTTTATTCGTGCTGGATTTTTTGAAACATCTGGTTTGATAACAGGTATGTCTAATCCTATAGCTTTAGGGGTTTTGGGTGTTCATCCGTCTTTGCCTTCAGAGCTTAAGGATTATAGAGGTGAGAGTGGGTCGAGGTTATTTAGTGGTGGATTGTATAGAGCATTTTTTTATGAAAAGAGATTGAGATGGTTTAGAGATTCAAAAAATTGGACTTGGGGATTGAGTATGTTTGAGGCAATTGTACCAAATGGTGAATTCGAACAAACTTTAATGTCAGTTTTACCACTTTACATTCGCAAAAGATATTTTATTAGGGAAGAGATTCCATATATTTGTTACACACCAACTTTAGGTATAGCATATAACCCACTATTAAGTTTGTATCTTAATCCTTCAGTTTCATTAGATGCAGGATCAATTGGAGGGTTTAATATAAGGGCGTATTTGGGTGTAGCAATAGGTTTTAATGGTAGTACTACTCCAATGATTAAAAGAAATGAAAATGTGACTGGTGCTACTACTCCTATAATTCCTTATGGTGGAATTGGTGTTTCGGTTTTAGATTTTTTAAACTTAGTACCCGAAACATATGAAGAATGGACAGATATGCCACATTCTGCTTGGAATATAGGAATTGTTCAAGCTAATATATTATACACAGATTCTGATAAATCTTTTTTTCAAGACCCTACTTCTACTACAAATCTACCAATCAAAGGTTTGCAATTTAAATTTATTAATACATCGGTGGCACTTCCAGTTTTAGATTACAAATTGTATGTTGGAACATCATTAATTAACATAATGTATTTAGGAGATTTGAGTATTGGTGCTGGGATTTTACCTATTAGAGTTGGTTATTGGCATACTTTATTAGAAGATGAATTGTCATTAGAGCCATTTATTGAGTATAATTATTATCCATCATCAATATTTAATGTTGGTGCAAGATTAAATTTAAAATTAAATGATAGACAGAATATTAGCTTAACAGCCGGATATGCATCTGGTAGCGTTATTAATGAGCAGACTTTTTCTGGTTTAACTGAATTTAGTAATTTATATATTGGTATAGGTATAAATCTTTGGGATATGATATTTTACCAACAAGACCTGAGATATTATAAGGATTATGAAGCAAAAAACAAATAAAAAAAACAGAATACATAATTACTATTTTAAGAAAATAATGTTTCTTTTTTTAATAATAGTAGTACTAAATTCTTGTGCATCAGATTATTTTAGATTGAACTTTCATACTCTAGATAAAAGAAATATTATTGAAGGAAGAATCTTTACTAATAAAGATGGTTTGGAATCGTTAAATGTATTAAATGTGAATGTAATTAACGAAAATACATTTGAAATGTTTGATGATACCAAAGTCGCATTAAAATATTTGCATGAAAATGAATTTCAAGCTGATTTTACGATAGAATTAATAGAAGGTAAAAGTTTTATTTTGTATTTGAGGACTTTTTTTGATGATTTTAAAAATCAAACCAAAATGCGACTCACTTATAATGATTTGGGTGTGTTTTTACATGAAATTAGATTTGGTGGTGAGTACTTGATTACAGAAAATAGGGAAGAAAAGCTGCATAATGGTGAAAAAAAACGCTTTTTTATAAAAAATGATGGAAAAAGATTAAAGATTACTATAGACTGTGTCGATATAGTGGATGTTAGAACAAATTTGAACATTTCTCAATATCTAATTTTTGAAACTGAGAAGAATAGTAAACTTTTTGTAAGTGGTATTTCATTCGCTACGATACGTTAGAATTGATTTTAATATTCAATTCTACATAACTTTACTATTTAAAAAATACATTTAAAAATTCTTGTATTTATAGAATTGATTTGCAAATGCTAAAGTTTAATTTAGGAAAAACGATAATTTTAGCCAAATTTGTAAAAAATATTTGACAAAATGCATAAATAAGTATTTTTTCTTAGAAAATCATTAAAAATTAGAAAAAAGTTATCTTTTTTGCTAAAGTTAAGCAAAAAAGTGACGACAATGTTTTTAAAGGAAATTAATTAACAAAAAGTTGGCAGGATGCCCTATTAAAATATAAAAAATTTACACGGAGGTTATTATGCCAACAGCGATATCAGGTGGAGGTAGAATCCGCACCAATATACCAGCGGATCAATCTTACAACGCTTTAATTAGATCTAGTAATAGTATTGCAAATTCTCAGTTGAGATTATCAACTGGTAAAAGAATTAATTCTGCAGCAGATGATGTATCAGGTTACATCACTTCAAGAGCATTAAGTGCAAGAAATGGAGCATTAAGAGCTGCACAAAATTCAGTTGGAGATGCAAAAAACGTAACAGCTATTTCTCAAGATGCATTAGATAACATTAACGGATTATTAAATGAAATCAAAGATGCAGCTTCAATTGCTTCTTCTGGTGCATTAGGTACTGACGAAAAAGTTGCATTAGCAAAAGGTGCATTTAGATTAGCTCAACAAATCCAATTCGTAACTGACTCAACTGTTTTTGGTGGTCGTCAATTATTACAAGGTGGATTTTCTGGAGATTGGACAGTAGGTTATTATGCAAATAATAAATTATTAGAAATCGACATTGATTTAAATAAAAACAATGCTGATTTTAATATCCAATCAAGAGATTTTGACTTAAATGCTACTAATGCTGCTACAAACGCTTCAGGTGCTGGTGCAGTTGCGATTAATTTTGCTGGCGTTACTGGTTTAAATTTGCAAGATTTAAATAATGTTTCTGAAACTGATTTAGGTTTATTTGGGGATACTCAAGTTAAAGCTACAATTTCAAGTTTGGCTGAAGCACTTAATAACGTAAACAAAGTTGCTACTTATTTAGGTGGTATTCAAATTCGTTTAGGTTCTCAAGAAGAATTATTGAACTCTCAAGTTACTAACTATAAAGCTGCTATCTCACGTATTGAAGATGTTGACGTTGCTGACGAACAAATGAAATTAGTTAAAGAACAATTCTTACAACAAGCTTCATTGGTTTCATTAGCTCAAGCTAATCAAAATCCTCAACAATATTTACAGTTATTTCGATAATAACAGTTCTATAATAATTGAATAAGATTAATATAAATGTAAATATTTAAAGGAAAAATTTAATTGATTACAGAATTTGTTCTTATAAAAATTATGATTACAATAATATAAATTAATTAAATCCCATTAATCCCTTAAAAAAATGCAAAGTAATTATTTACTTTGCATTTTTTGTTATGATTATTGTTAAAAATTAATCTAGAAAATAATTTTATAAATTGTAGTAAATTAACTTGTGGTATAATATTTGCTATTTAAATTAGTAAGTTTAAAACTAATAATGATTATAAATTTGCTAATTAAATTTAACAGCAAATAAATATGAAAATATAAGTTTAGAAACTGAACAATAAATTTAAAAAAATAATTATTAAATTTTATTTTTTTGTTTAAAGTTTTTAAAAAATCTGACGAATATTGAACTTAAGTTACAAGAGTAATTGAAAGAATTTCAAAAACACAATAACTGAGGATAAGGTATATGGCTACACCTGCTCAGCAAATGGCTGCAAGCAAAGCTTATGGCGCTAGATCTGGCGGAAAAGTTCCATCATACATAGAACAGGAAGTTCTATCGTGGAGTAAAGAAAAAATTATTTTGAAAATGTATGACCTATTTATTGTTAGTTGTAAAAGGCAAGATACAAGTAAAATGGGTAAAGTGTTAATTGAATTGATGGGTTCATTAAATTTTGAATACGAAGAAACTGCAACAAGACTTTATAGACTTTATGAATATTGTCAAAGATGTATTTTTCAGAAAAAGTTTGATGAAGCATTGCACATTATTACTGAATTAAGAAGCGCATGGGCACAAGCGTTTGATTTAGATTAAACAAATTATTATATAATTTTTTTGTCTTTTTTATAAGTAGTAAAATATTTTATTGAAATTAGAGTTAATAGTATAATTAGCGAATTATTTAGATAGATTCAAAATCAAAGTTAATATGTTAATTTAATGACCACAATTATAAATTATAATTATTATTTGAATTTATTTTTTATCAAAATCAAAAGTCAAGGAGGTTAAATGTCAAATGCATTAGGTAGCACTTCTGGTTCGAATACGACTCAGTTGGACAGCCTTGTCAATTCATATAGACAAACTCTTCAACCAAGATTAGATACAATTAAGAAAAGACAAACTACAATTGAAAACAAGCAAAAATTCTATACTTCACTTAATTCTAAAATGAATAGTGTCATATCTACACTTGATAGATTTGACAAAAAAGTAAATAAAGATTTAGAAGAAAAGTTTTTATCTAAAACGTCAAATTCTTCAGCAAGTGATACCGTTAGTGTAAAGGCTAAAAATGGTGCAAATATTGGAACGAATAGTTTAAAAGTAAATAGATTAGCAACAAGCGATTTATTGGTTTCTAATCAAGTATCTAAAAGTGAGTTAATGGGCTTGGATGCAGGAGTAAATTCTTTTGATATAACTGTAAATGGTGTTTCCAAGACTTATGAAGTAACTTTAGATGGTACTGAAACTAACGAACAGGCTGTAAATAAAATCATTAAAGTCATTAATAGTGACAAAGACTCTAAGATAACAGCATCTGTAATTAATGATACAAGTAATACTTTAAGAATGACAACGACCTCGAAAACAAGTGGTCAAGACAATAAGATTGAATTTTCGGATTCTTCATTATTAGCAAAATTAGGACTAACAAGTATTCTAAATTCTGACCCAGCAAATAGAAAATCTTTTGATAGTACTACTGCAGGATATAGAGTTGGAAATTCAAATAATCTTAATTCTGAAATCATTATTGAAGGAATTACTGTAACTCGAAATTCAAATACATTGGCTGATGTATTACCTGATATTGATATTAATTTGCTAAAAGCACAAAAAGAAGATGATTTGCCAATTACTATTACTACTACTATTGATACAGCTCCAATTGAAAAATTAATTGAGCCTTTGATTAATGCATATAATGATATAATGGGTTTTGTAAGGCAAGATGCTGCTACAAGACGAACTGAGCCAACATTGGGACAACTTTTTACTGGTTTGAGAAATTTACCTTCTGAAAAGATTACATCAGCGACTGAAGGTGCTCCAAATTACATCACTAATATTGGCATAACTGTTGATAGTAATGGAGTAATGAAGATAACAAACAAAGAATTATTGAAAAAAGTTTTGGAAGAAAATCCTTCTTATATTACTGATGTATTTTTATCTGAAGATGGTTTTGTTTCTAAAATGAATAAAGTTATTGAAAGACTTAAAGGTGATAACGGATTGTTAAAGTCAAGAAGAGATAACTTACAAACACAATTAGATAACACAGTTAGTCAATTTAAAACTGCTGAGAAAAATATAGATACTCAATTAGTTGGTGTTAGAAAAAGATATGCAGCAATGTTAGAAACTTATTTGAATGCACAAAGTCAATACGGAACTGCTACAACAGTGAGTAATTCGTTATTTGGCGGCGGCTAAAATTAAAATTAAAGATTTTAAAAAAATTATAAAGATTTAAGTAAATATTAAACAAATATTAAATAAAACTTATAAAATACCTTACAATGGAGTTGTTATGGTTAATCCAATAAACAACGTAGTAACTTTAGATTTTACTAATTTGTCTGATTTAAAATCACAATTAGATAATTTCAGACAAAATGTAAAAGATAGAAAAGAATCTTATACTGCACAGGAAGGTGCAAAGCAAGACAAGCTAAATAGTAAGGATACTAAAAAAGATTTAAAAATTAGCTACGATGAAATAGGACAGCAACTAAAGGACTTTCTTGGGGTGAATAACCTAACGATTGAATTTGCTTTAGATGATAAGTCAAGTAGAATGATTATGAAAATTATAGATAATGAAACAAAAGAGGTAATAAAACAATTTCCTCCAGATTTATCCTTACAAATTGCAAGGATAGTTTCAAGTTCAATGATTGGAAAAAGTTTTACTGATGTAACAATTTAATATTTGTTGCAATCAAAGTATTATACAATTGACAATTAATAAATGGAAAATAGAGACTTTAAACAAGAATTTTATTATGAGTTGGATAATAATTTACATAAATTAATGGACGATATAAAGTCTAATTTAAATATTGTTTTTCAAATTAATAGCAGAATAATTAAGATTTTAGAAGATGAAGTTGAGAATATGAATCAAGAGTCTTTAAATCAAATGGTTAATACTAGAAATTTACTTCTTCAAAAATCAGTAAGCATTATCAATGAAGAAAGTGAGATTAGAGAAAAATTAGATAGTGAAGCAAAAGTTAAAATTGAAAATATATTGTTAGAAATTAATGAGCAAGAAAGCATAATTAAAAATTTATTTGAAAAACAATTAGATATTTTAAAGTCAGATGTAATAAAATACTCACAAAAGAAAAATATTAAAGCTTATGAAAGAAATTAGGTTGTAATATCCTAAAATACTAATTGATTAGAACTTTAAATTACAGCAAGAAACAAAAAAAGAAACAAAAAAGAGTTTGTTATGAAATTAGAAAATAATATAAAAAATGCAAGTTTACTTTATGCACAGAATGATAAAATAGAAAAAAAATCTATTGACAAAACTGACGATAATGTAAAAACTAAAAAAACTGTAAAAGCGGATAAATTAGAATTATCTGTGGAAGCATTAAAATTACAACCTATAAAGGCAAAAATTGCTCAAGGTTTTTATGATAATCCTGATGTTTTAAAAGAAGTTGCTGGTAAATTATATGCAGAAGTTTTTGACAAAGAAGCTTAAGTTTTTTGTAGTTAAAAAATAATTGAATTTATTAAAAGTGTAAAGTAAAATTTACACTTTTTTTTATTAAACAACTATTAAAAATACTTATTTAACTTTATCCCACCATCTATTAAGTGGTCTGTTCTTTAAATCTTCTGGTTTGATTGATACTTTTTCGCCAATCATTTGAGTTATAGTATTGTAAGATTTGCCTTTTGCACCTTTGACAAATTCTTCAATAGGTTCATACCAAGCGTGAAGTGATAAATTAAATTTAGACCAATGAACTGGAACAACTGCTTTTGCTTTTAGCTCTTCACCCACTATAGAAAACTCGTCTGGTAAAATGTGAATGTACTTCCAATTTTTATTATACTGCCCACATTCTATAAATGCCAAATCAAACGGTCCATACTTGTCCCCAATCTCTTTGAAGTGCTTATCATAACCACTATCTCCTCCAAGGTACAAATTGAAATTAGGGGTCTTTAAAGCCAACGAAACCCAAAGTGCTTTGTTTCTCATCAGCCCACGTCCAGAAAAATGTCTTGCTGGAAGTACTGTTATATCGAAGCCTTCTTCTAATTTTTCACTTTCATACCAATCCTTTTCAATTATCTGCTTAGGGTCAAACCCCCAATATTCTAAGTGTTCTCCAGTACCTAAACCAGTAACAATTTTGCCAACTTTTGATTTTAATTTCAAAATAGTTTTATAATCTAAATGGTCCCAGTGGTCATGGCTAATAAATAAATAATCTATAGAATCAAAATCATCGGCAGTTACAATGTCAGTACCTTCAAAACTTGGAGTAGTGGATGAAATTGGCGAAGCTGCACCACTAAAAACAGGGTCAATCAAAAAACGCTTGCCATCTACTTGCAAATAGTAAGAAGAATGACCAAACCAAACGAATACATCTTCTGTTTTAGAAATGCTTTTTATATCAAAATTTTGTGAAGGGATTTTATTTTTAGGATTTGCATCTTTATGCTTTTGAAAGAAAAAATTATACATAATAGTTATATAATTATCATCTCCAGAAATGTCTGGTGTAAAGCTTTGATTTTGAAACTTATCATCTCTAAAATTAGGAGATTTTTTGATGCGTTCTAATCTTGCTCCACTTGGGTATTTACCAAAGTTAGCTTGATTTACAAAAATGATAGTAACAATAGTAAGTAGAATAACAATAGAGATAATTATAATCATAGTTTTTTTGAATAATTTCATTAAGTAATTGATTAAATTTTAAAATTTTAAAAATTTACTAATTAATTGATATAGACTTGCAATTACATCAACTTATTTTGTTTGCCAATAAATTAAAAATATAAAAAATACTAACAAAATGGCTACCGAAGAAATTATCGATAGCCATTTTTTTTAGTAAATATATTTAAAAGTTTTATTTTGATAATTCATAAATTAAAGACTAATCTCATTTTTTTCTATAGCTCTTACTGAGTTACAAATCTTAATACAACTATCACAAATTCTATCCGCATCGTTTAATAAACTAATATAAAGCATACTTCTGCGAACATTACTTGTAGCATTTTTTACTCTTTTTAATTGATTTTTGTTGTATTTTGTAGCAATATTATTTAAACTTTGATAAAGTTTAATAACTTCTTCATAAACTTTGTCATCTGAAGTTTCTATATATTTTATAGTTAAGTTTACTAAAGTATGAAATTCTGCAATTATTAAATTATATTCCTCAACCTGCACTTCTCCAAGAGCAACGTGATTGTTATCAATATAATTATAACTTTGTGCTGAAATTTGGAATAATCTATCTGATATTTCTTGCAAAGCAACAGTAACTTTTGATAAATTAAACTGCATTTCAGGGTCACTATCTTTTTCATTTTTCATAAAAACTAAAATCTTAGCCATTACAGCATTTGATAATTCATTAGTTTTTTTAGCACGTTTTTTATTTTTCTTAAGCTCAATTACATTTTCTTCTTTAAGATATAAATAATTATTATTAAAAATATCCTTAACTTCACCCAAATAATATGCAATATCTTCGCTGATTAATGATAATTTAGTATTTTTAACAACTTTAATTTCGTTATATTTTGATTCCATTTCAGCAATTTCTGCTTCACGCTTTTTATGGCTCATAGAATTTTTATATAAAATATATAAAGTAAGAGCAAATAAAGCAACTAAAGCATAAATACCACCATAAAATAAAATAGTAGCAATTAAAAACGAAAAGAATGCAGCCGAGAATGCAGTTAAAAACCAACCGCCCACTACAGTTAATACTCCAGATACTCTATAAACAGCACTATCTCTTCCCCATGCTTTATCGGGCAAAGCAGCAGCCATGGCTACAATAAATGTAACATAAGTTGTAGATAAAGGTAATTTATAAGCAGTACCTAATGAAATTAAAGCAGCAGATACCATCAAAATTACTGCACCTCTAAGTAAGTCATAAGCTTGTTTCTGACCTTCATCATTAACTTCTGGGTGATATTGACTTAAATCAAATCTTGAATTTACAAATTTTATTAATGAATTTGGTAAGATTTTTTTAATTGCTTTAAATGTATTAATAGAAACTCTCACTACAAATCTAGCAATAAGATTAGATTCGAACCTCTCAAGTCCTTCATTTTGTGTTGCTAAACCAATTTCAGTTTTAGATACAGTTTTTTGCTTTTTAGAAAAATATAATGTAGCAACCATAATTGCACCACAAAGTAGCATTAGTTCAGTTGGGATTTGTATTTTACCATTCAAAAATTCCATCGGCTGATGAAGTAAACTTGGGTCTGCTGCTACGTGTTGGTAAGCCAAATAACTTGCCAAAGGAGCACCTATAAAATTTACTAAATCATTGGCAGCAAAAGCCATTGCCAAAGCAAAAGTACCAAATAATACAATAATTTTCAAAACTTCAAATTTTGTAAACCACATCACAAATTGAGTAAAAATAGTCCAAAATGCAAATAAAATAAACATGATTAATTGGGTATGTCCTTTAATCCATGCATGATTGTCATCAGATAAAAATGTTGCACCTTTAAGCCCTTTGATAATTACAAAATAACTCAAACTTGTAAGTGCTACACCAGCCCAAATAGAGCCGTATTTTCTGAATGTTGTCTTATAATTGAACGAAAAGATTAATCTTGTCAAAAATTGTACTAATGCACCAACAGAAAATGCCAAAACAATTGACACCAAAATGGCACTGACAAATGTAAGTATGTTTGCCGAATTAATATACTGCGAAATTAAACTTAAATCTTGTCCCTGACTTAAGATCTTCAACATACCAACTGCTAAAGAACCCCCTAATAAACCAAAAATTAATGTAACAGTAGTGGAAGTCGGTAATCCATAAGCATTAAAAATATCCAAAAGGATAACATCTTGAATCATTAATGCAACAAAGATTATTAGTACCTCTGGTAAAGTAAAGAATGTAGGATTAAAAACTCCTTTACGTGCTACTTCCATCATACCTGCCGAAAAAGTTACACCAACCAAAATACCTAAAGATGCAAAAATGAGAATTGTTTTCATTTTTGCAGCATTTGAGCCTATGGCTCCATTTAAGAAATTTATAGCATCATTGGCT
>JBEICW010000005.1:0-20788 GCA_040383785.1 Ignavibacteria bacterium
AAGCAGTATTACAACGACCACCACCAATAAAAGAGTAAGACCCCGAAGATGTATTAGTTGTACCACCACCTACTGTTGACCTATCCCCCGAAGCAGTATTACTTGTACCACCACTTACTGTTGAATAATAATTTGAAGCAGTATTACAACGACCACCACCTACTGTTGAGTAATTATTCGAAGCAGTATTACTTAAACCACCACTTACTGTTGACCAATTCCCCGAAGCACTATTGTTTTCACCACCACTTACTGTTGACCTTTGACCCGAAGCATTATTTTGATACCCACCACTCACTGTTGCATAAGTACTCGAAGCAGTATTAAAACGACCACCACCAACTGTTGAATAATTACACAAAGCAATGTTTGCACGACCACCACCAATAAATGAATAACACCCACTTGCAGTATTACAACACCCACCACCGACAAATGCGTGTATATCAGTAGCACAGTTAAACTCTCCACCAACAACTACACTACAATCGCCACTCGAACAATTTAATAGACCCCCTAAAGCAGCACTATATTCGCCAACGCTTACATTACCTACTCCACATCTATAAGCAGAACAAGTTCCAGAGCCAAGTAATATGATAGCATTACCACCACCACCACCACAGCATATCACTGTTTGATTGTTTGTAAAACCCGACATTCTTGTTCCAAAATTACTCATAACTCCCTAGTTTAAATTTTAGAAACCTACAACTATATCTATATTTCCCGCCACCCAAGTAATCGTAATTCCATCCAGTGGAGATTGTGAGCTTGATGCCGCCAAATTAACACCTTGTCCAGGCGTAATGCTTACTGCTTGTGTATTCAAACCTTTAAATGGTATGTTACCTTGCACGGTGCAATTACCACTAGTTGAATCTGCTTGTAAAGACAAAAAAGTAGCACCATCGGCTGCTGAAATAACCAATGAGCCACTTGATAAAGTATAAGTCCAGAATTGCATTGTTTGTTTATTTTGTTTGTTTATGTTGGCATTTCAAAATCTTCTTCTCTGAACAATTGTTGAAATGATATTCCTTCTAATTCTTCTTCGTTAGCTTCTCCTTCATTAATGAGATGATATGTTGGAACATAATTATCTCCGTTATAAAGAAACAAACTAACATCTTTTTTTAATTTATTTTTATGGTAATACGGTGTTGGAACACACATAATACTCACTTTATCCAATGGTATTTCATATTCTTCTGAATATCTTACCAAAGATTTCAAAATAAAGGGCGGTGCTAATTTGCTATACCCTAAAAAATCAATTCTTACTCCCAGAACTTGCATAATGTCATAACTATCTTTTTTAACATAGGATTGACATAGTGTATATGTGTTTCCCTCTTCGTTAAGACCTAATACAAGTTGAACTTGCTCAACATTCAATTTGTTTTTTGCTGCATATTTTTCACAGCAATTAAACATTACTTTTTTAGTTTCGTTTTGAATAAAATCAATCATTATTTTCTCTTTTATGCTAAATTACTACATTAACAACTACACTCCAAATTTCTCATAGAACAATCACAATTTATTTGTACAGTTGTTTTTACGAATCCGCTTTCTATTTGCACATATCCTTTTAATTGTATTCTTTCGTCATTTTGTTTCATTATAAATGCCAAAATTTCTGTTACATCTCTAAAAACAAGCTGTGGATTGATAGTAAAATTAAATGTCAAATCATTATAGCCGTTTGCTGGTATTACTTGTCCTTCTGCAAGTCCAGTATCTTCAACCCAACCTACATAAACTTCGTTTACATAGAAATCCAAAATGAATTTTTTGACAACAATTTCAATATCACTTATGCTTTTAAATCTAAAAACAATAGTACCATTGATATTTGTAAGTGAAACATTATCTAATTTGAATTGAAGTATTTTCCATTCAAATTGTTTTATGAGTTCAAACTGCTTTTTATAAAAACGATAAAGGGCGTATCCGAATACACCCAAACCAGTTAATATACCGCCTATAACTAAACCTTTTTTCATCAAATATTAATGTTTTTTGATTTAAGCATATCATTTAGTTCTTTTAATTCAGAACTACCTAATTCGTTTTTGAATGCACCAGCAAGATTTCCTTCATAGGTTTTCCACAAATACCCACAACTTAATTTTTTAGAACCATAAGCACTTGATAAAGCATCCCAATCTGCTTGATTATTTAACTCTTTGATTACACTACGCCAAACAGAATTTTTTGTTCCACAACCGTCAAACGCTTGAAATAATTGATTAGCTAAACTTTGAAAATCTAACGGTGATGTAGTAGGTGTTGTATTACCACCGCCGCCACTAGTGGTATCACTGCCGCCGCTTGTCTTCACTTGATTCATTTTTTTGTATCCAAAATAACCAAGTATAATTACACCTAATATACTAATTCCTACTATTAATTTTTGTTGTTTTTTCATCGTTATATTTTAAATATATACTATTTTGTATTTAATTCCGTTATCAGCAAGATATTTATTTATCCCTTTAGGAACAAAAGAAGATTCTATTTCTTCTCTAGAAAGTTGTTTTCCTAAAGCCGTTGTTAAATCTAATTGTTCATAATCACCCCCGCACCACCAATTTTTTGAAATAGTTCTTTTTCCGTAAGCCTTTACAAGTTGTAAAAAGTCGCTGTCATTTTTTAATTTTTTGAAAATATCAACTGTTGTATTGTATGAAGCACTTGTAAATGGATTAAGAACAATACTTGAATAATCGCAACCAGACATAGAATTTGCTAAACTATCTGCCCATTGGTTGTATTGTGATATACTATAACTTAAAGGTTTGGTTTTAATTGACTCTTCTAAATCTACTTGTGCTTGTCTTATTGCTTCTTCTGCTCTTTTTTGTTCATCTGATGGAAATAGTTTTTTATAAACAGCTTTACCTCCAACATAAACAACAGCAATAGTTCCAATCCAGATAGCACCCCTTAACCAACCGCTAATAGATTTGTCAGTATAAACCGAAGTGATATTTTTTAGTATTTTGTTTTCCATATTTTATTATTTTTTTGTTCCACCATTTGTGTTATATAATTCTCCGTTAACTATGAAATTTGGTTTGTTTTCAGTTATTGCTGATGCCCACGCATTAATATATTTTTTATCAGCACTATTTACAAAATCAGTATGTTTAGTTTCTGGAAATAGATTATCCAAGTAGGTTATCACAATTTTTCTATTTTTTTTTGCTTTCATTTGCTCATAACCAAAATAACCAAGTATAAAAACTCCCAAAACACCAAGCACCACTACTGCATTTTTTGTTTGTTTATTCATTTTTGTAAATTTATTGTGGCAATGGTTCGTTTTCTTTTGATTTTAAATATGCTTCAAATTCGCTTCTTAATTTCAGTTCATCAATCTTTTTTTGTGCTTCCGTTGATGATTTTTCAAATTGCTGTTGCATTTCTAAAGATGGTGCAACACCACCTCTATAACCTCTTGCTTTTTCAAACAAATCTACTTTTTCTTGTTCTGTTAAAGTTACTGGTTTATTGCTTGTAAGCAAAATATAAATTAATGCCGCAACACCAACTACTATTAATCCGTTTCTAATGTTCTTGTTCATTTTTTTTGTTTTTTAATCAGCATAATCATAGGTTCCTGAATAATCTTCTTGACCTACCATAATACCTGTGCTATCTGTTGATTTTTTTTGCAAATCTGGGTCTTCTTCCATTTCAGTATCTAAATCTTTTGTTTTTTCCTCAATTAAATCCATAATATCTTCTGGAGATAATTGATTTTCGGCTGCTTTTTTTAATTTGAAATAATTTATAGCAAAGTATGATGCCACAGACAATCCTACTACCCCAAAAATTATTAAACCTATTTTTAATTTCTTATTCATTTTTGTTCTTTTTTATAATGAAGCAATTATTTTTGAAGCGTTAGTTACTTTACCAACTGGTATTGCTTTTAAAGCATCGTCAACAAATCCTTTTACTGTATTATAATACTTATCTGCCGATTGTTTTTTCGTCCAAGTTTTAAATGGCGGTCTTTGATTAGCTGGTAATGAAAAATCATTGTTACCGCTATAATAACCAGAATCAGCAATTCTCCTTAATTGGTCATAAGGGTCTTTTGCACCAATTACATTTAATGATGTATATGGTTTTTTATAAAATAAATCTGCTTGAAATTCAAACGCACTTCTTGGAGAACTAAATCTCGTTTTGCCATTTTCAATTCCAAAATAGTTGTTTCTTAATCTTGCGGCGTTTGAATTAAATCCAGATTCAGCATATCCAATAGCTAGAATTACTGGAAAAAAAATATCTTTCCCTTCTAATGCTCTAATCATATCTGGATTTGATTTTACAAATCGCAACATATTTCTTTGTGAACCTGCTCCCATATATTAGTTATTCGTATAAATAAGTGTTTTTATCTTCAAAAGTGTCTATGAAGTTTTTAATCTTATCATAACGCATTCTATTTAGTTCGCTTGGTGCGTTATAAAAGGTTTTAGCGAATACTTCAAACGCTTCTATTCTTGGATAACCCAATCCCAAATAAATTAACAAACCATTCAAATCAGCTTCTACTTCGTCATCCACATTATCATTAAGAAAAACGTGGCTAAATTCGTGTAATAAAATTGCCATTCTGTTAGGTATAGTAAAATCTTGGAATTTCTTTTTTGAAATTTCAATTATACCACTATCTATATCAATTCTTGCTGGTGTTGTCTGTTCTTGTCCGTTATCTGAAATGATAGGCAAATATTTTATTACAAATTTTTTGTCATCAGATACATAATTTCCGCTTGGTAAAGAACCAGCATTGTATGAAAATCTAGTAGCAAAGTTTACAAAACTTCTTACAAATGGATTACCCATATCAACTACTTCCAACTTTTTTTCCAATAACTCTTTCGTTATAGATTCAACTTCAAAAGTATTGTCTTGTCCGCTTTTTAGATTTCCATTTTCTTCATTATATACATACACTAATACGTTTTTTGCACTTACAGGCATCCTAACAAAAAAAATACTTTCACCGTCAACAATTTTTGTTCTGTCCGTGAAAGTAGTATTTGGTTGGTCGGCATCAATAACTTTTAATCTCAAGTTGATTGGCTGATAAGTGAAAACTTTAACAACTAATGTAATTTCCTCATATCTTGTTGGTATTGTAAATATCATTGGTCAAAACGTGGCTTAAAACTTATTCCGTTTAAAGATTTTTTTATTTGTAATTTTGGTAGTGCTTCTCCGTCTGCCATTCTATATGGCGGTTTTAAATTACTTGGTAATGATAAAGAATCAAAGTTCTTTTCTTCTGGAGTATTTGTTACTTCAACTAAAGTAGTTTTTTTGGTAGAATTATAAATAACCAATAAAACAAATATTCCAATACCAGCGTAAATTAATTTTTTCCTATCCATTTTTTTTGAATCTTTTGTAAAAGTAAAAACCTAAAGAACCAACTATTAAAATACCAGAGAATATTACTACCCCCTTGTTCAAGCCTAAAATTGTGGATTTATCACTTTTTTCTATTTTTCCACTAGATAATTCCAAATCTCTTTTTGCTTTATCAATAGTTTCCTTAATGCCAGACGTATCTGGCTTAATAGCATCGAATGGAATAAAATTTTCCATAGACGGTTCTGATTTTTTATTTTCTCTATCAATCCAATCTTTAAAAGATAGGGTGCTTCCGCTTTCTTTCCACCTTTTGTTAGCAGACTTTTCCATATTATATTAGTTTTCCAAAATTTCTGGTCTTCCGAATCTCGGTAAAAGTCCGTCAGATACTAAAAATTCTGGCTCTCTGCCGTCTGCACTTTTTTTTGATTTAAAGTATGCAGCCAACCCAAGTCCAGCAGCAATTATGACTGCTGCTACCAAAATTTTATTTTTCATTTTACCAATTTGATGATTGAACATTTACCTTTCCACCAGTAAATCCTCTTACCCAGCTACTTGATGCCGTTTTAAAGAAATTCTTTGGTACGGGTTTAGTAACACCGTCTGCTCCTTTAAAAACTTTTTTAGGACTCGTAGATTTAAAAATGCCATTAGCACCTTTAAACACTTTGCCCTTTTCAGGTGAAAAGATTCTTCCGTTTGCACCAACCATCTTTTTTGGTTGTTTTGATTTCCAGTACAAGAAGCCGCCTAAACCAAGTACTGCTGCTCCTAATAAAAGTTGTGTTTGCTTTTTCATTTTTTGTTTGTTTGTTTTGTTATCTAAATCTATTACTAAAAATGAATCCAGTATAGTTTGTTTTGTTTTGCATTTTCTTCCAACAAAGGTAGCCACCCAATCCTACTAAACCAATTCCTAAAATTAATTTAACTTTGTTATTCATATAATCATTTTTTAAACGTATTCATTCAAAATTCTTATTCTATCAGATTCAGACATTGCATACCATTCTTGTCGTAACTCGTCTAATGTTTGTTCTGTTTCTTGTTCGTCAAGTCCAAACAATCTTACATTAAAAATATCTTCCAAATTTTGAAATGTTAATAGACCAAAGGCTTGTTTAGACTTAATTTTACCACCATCAGCAAAAACTTGCTTGTCATTCATTGAATCTCCGATAAAATAACCGCCTACTGCGGCAAGAATAAATGGTAACATAAATCAACTATTTAATTGTTCGTAAGCGTGTCCTAATAGTCCGCCACCTACTGCAAACAATATAGCAAATCCTGCGGTTGCCCAAAAGCCTTTACCTTTGGACACACCGTAGTATATGCCACCTACTGCACCTAATGACGATAAAGCACTTTGTACTTTCATTATTTTAGTTTTACGCCAGATAAATTTTTCTTTTTTCCATCAGCATTTTGTGATGCTTTCCAGCTCTTTCCAATTACCCATACTGTAACAAACAATACGCCTAAAGAAAGTGCCAAACCACCTGCTGTTTGCAAGAATTTTTTTCCGTCTTTCATTTTTTTGTTTTTTAAAGTTATTAACTTACTTTTTGACCAGTTTTCCACGCTTTACTGATAACCCATACGGTTAAAAATAAAACACCAACAGATATAGCAATGCCACCTGCTGTTTGTAGAAAAGGAGTTGTTGTTTCTGGAGCTTTATCTCCATCTGCTCTTTTTTTGTACATCATTTTTTTTTATTTTAAAATTACTTACAGGGTCCGTCAGAATTTAATGATTCATTACCATTTTTACACTTGTAAACTACAATACCGCTTGGAGTAGTTTCTACACTTGTATGGCAATTACATCTTGGTTGTGGAGCTAATGCTTCACTATCTGCCATTAAAGTTGATGAACCACTTCTTGTTCTTGCTGTAAGATTTGCGAATGTTTTAGGTTTTTGGCTTTGTTTCCAGATTAAATATCCTGCAAGTGCCACAGCACCTACACCTAATAACATTTTTGTTTGCTTTGTCATTTTTATTTGTTTTTTTTATTATTGGAAAATTATTAAATTGTCATTTTTTATTTTTTAGTTATGAACACTCTTGAAATACCACCTCCAATCGCTGCACCAATAAAACCACTTAATAATAAACTTTTTTTTCTTGTTAAGCCTATATAAATTCCAATTCCAGCACCTATTGCTGCACCTACTAAAGTTCCTTTCGTAATATCATCAAAAATCTCTTTAGTATCTTTTGTTTTTGTTTCGCCTATCTTATTTAAAAAATTCTTTGCGTACATATTTTGAAAAATTAATCATAACCACCGCCAGTATAGCCACCACCAGTATAACCACCACCAGTATAACCACCACCAGTATAACCACCACCAGTATAACCACCACCAGTATAACCACCGCCAGTATAACCACCACCAGTATAACCACCGCTAGTATAATCACCGCCAGTTGTATAATCAGTAGCATAATCAGAATAACTACCGTAGTTGTTATAACTACCATATTCACTTTCACCTTTTCCACCACCTTTTCCACCGCCACCGCCACCGCCACCAGAACTACCGCCAGACGGTGCTGATGCCTTTTTTTCTTCTGATTTTTTTGACAATAATTCTGCTATTAATTTCTTTAAATCGTCTTCTTGAGAAGATTTTTGTTGAGAAGGAGCTTGAGATTGAAGTGCTTGTAATCTTTTTTGTGCTTCTAATAGCTCCGCATTTGTAGTTGATTTACCACTTTTTTTTGTTGATGGTCTTAAAACAAAATATAGTGCCACACCTACCGCAGCAGTAACACCAATAATACCTAAAATCTTACCAACATTTGAATTTTCAGCCATAATTAGCTAATTTTTTTCTTTTTGAAGAAAAAGTAAGTTGCAATACCTACAATTATTAATCCTCCAGCAATAGCCACTACTTTTACAGTAGTTAACCCTCTGCCAGATACAGTTGAGCCTTTTTGTTTTTCTAATTCTGCTTCTCTTCTTAATTGTTCTATTCTTAATTTTTCTAATTCAATAGCAGATGCGGCTGTATCTCTTTCTGCTGCTCTTTGTTGGTCTTCTGACCAAAGATTAACACCAGTTTTAATTAAATCATCTAATTTAAAGTCGCCTAATTTGAAAGCCATAAAATATATTTTATTTTAAAAAATTTGTGTCATTTTGGTTTTTATACCAATCGTATGGTTGAAAGTTTTGAAACTTCATATTATTGGCATTCAATGATGGTATCAAACCCATTTGCTGACTTGCAAAATTCTTTTTGTTTCCTTGTTGTAGTGTTTGTGAGTTTTCGCATTTAGAAATCAAGCCACTCAATTCATCTCTGAATTTGTTGCTTGTTTGTAATGCTTTTAGAGATTCTATAATTAATTGGTCGTCAGACACCATATTGCTTACTGGGAAACCGCACTTGTTAAGTACATTTATAAGTTGTTCCCTTTGATTAATCAGAACTTCTGCAAAACATTTTCGGATTGTGTCAATTACTTGCTCTTCCGATAATTCTTTTCCTTCAAAATTTGAATATTGCTGTGAAGCATCCATTCTTACTTTTTCGATATGATTTATTACGTCTTGCATTATTTTTTCATTGAAATTATTGCAAAAGATACTATGATAGCACCAGCTAATATATAGAGATTTGTTTGATTGACAAGATTAGTAGTAGTACCAGAGCCAGTTGCGTTTAGTATTGGTGATGTGGCGGCAGTTTCTTTATTACAAGAACAATCTTTTACCACAACTTCAACTAATTCGTCATCTTTTTTTTTGCCAAATAGTTCTAACAAAACATCTTTATCTGGGTGTAAAGACATTACATCTTTTAATCCTTCTTCACCTTGTTGTGCTACTATTGTTTGTAAACAATAAGACAGTTCATCAAGATTAACAATATCAAAGTACCCGTAATTTTTACACACTTCATAAGCGGCATCTGGATTACTCTGTGCTATATTCTGATAAACATTCATAGGTTTTGATTTTTAAAAAAAGGGGGAAATGAGTTTGAAACTACATCTCCCCCAGTTTTTTGGTTATTTACATTTGTGGATTACCCTTGAATGTAAGTTGGTACACCAGTGATATTTGGATTTCCGTAGCTTTGAGATACAGAATTTCCGCTTAAACCAGAAGCCAAATTGATATTTGTGCTTGGGTAGAAGTGTACACGGAATACAACTGATGCTTGAATTGTTGTGAAAGTGATTTTTGTGAAACCATCAATCGCATACAATTGTTTTACAGCAACAATAGTTGATTGTTGTTGGTAAGGGTCAATTGTAGGAACGATTGTTCTCAACATTTGATTACCGTTTGCATCTTGAGTGTTCAAGGTGAAAGTTTGGGTAATTTGAGCAGAACTACCGCTTACACTCTCAATATAAGTCAAACCTACGCTGAAAGGTTGGTTCATAGATTGATACAAGAATTGTTGGTAGTTTACATTGCTAATAGCAGAGCTAATAGTAACGCCACTTAAAGTCAAGCTACCATTTGCAAAACCAGTACTGTTGATGTAGGTATAAGCACCTAAAATATCAAAGTTGCTAACTGCTGTTGCAGAAGCGTTACTGATTGTTAAAATGTAAGGTTGAGATTGTGGAGCATTGTTACCAGTGCTGCCATCTGCTGTTTGCATTCTTGGACTCATTACAGCACCACCTTGACCACCAGCTAAATTGCTGTAACGCTGTGTTGCATTAAATCCGTTTTGGTTGCCTGTCCAATTTGAATATTGGGTTTTGGCTTGATTGATGTAGTTACGAACTGACATTGTTATTTGTTTTTGTTTGTTAAAAATGATTGTTTTGTTTTTGTTTCAGAGGAAACAGTTTGAATTGTTGCTCACAAAAATTTTTTGCTCTTCTTATTTTATTGTAATTGTATTTTACAAAAAATATAATTATTTTAAAATTGCCAGAACAAATCCTTCAAGGACTTTTTATTATTACATACATAAAATAAGCTGTCAATACAAATCAACAGGAATGTTATCTATTATCACAATAAAAATATCAAAGACCTAAATTCAATGTCAAATTTAGAAATGATATTTTATAATATTACAAATAATAGTAAAATTATGCTCAAATGAATTTAGCTTGTATATACAACGAACTACTTTTTATAGTTCATAAGCCTTTTTCTAACTTCGGCTTGTGCAGATTGTGGAGTGTGTATTTTCTTGCCTTTATCGTTTCTGGCGTTGAGTAGTGGATTGATAAGATTCGTATAATTCTTTTGTATAAAATCGGTTACAGCCATCTCCATATCTTGATTTGAAAATGAGCCATATAGTTTATCGTTGTCTATATCTGCATAAAGAAAGAAGTGCTTATCTCCAGCTTCAAACTTTTGATTAATCATACATTCTGCTATTGAGAGATATTCAAACTTGTCTTCAAACTTATGCTTGTGTCTTTTTACATTGTCTGTAAACTTATGTAGGCGAATAATATTTACATTCTGCCACACTTTAGAAGTAATACGACCAATAGATTGATAGTGAAGAATAATATCTACTCCAATATGACGATTGGTACATATAGCACCTACCAAGTCATTTGGCATTGTATCAGAAATGTATTTGTTAACATCTTCAATAAGCAAAAGTCCGTTCCTAAAACTATCCAAACAAACAAACAACGATTGTGCAATATCGTCTAGAGTCATTTTTTTACCTTCATCAGTAAATGGTCTTATTCTTCGTATTTCAATAATTGGATGAACAGAAAATAACATTACGTCTTGAACCCTTATAGCTTTGAATTGGGTATATTCATCATTAACATCTAAAATAAGTACTCGTCTCGGCGGTACGCCTTTAGACGGATTACCTACAACATATTGTTGTATCATCTTTTCAGTAGTGAATGATTTGCCCACTCCTTTTCTACCTATTGCTACCATAAGTTTCGGTTCTCTTCCCATTTTTATTTTTTTGACGGTCTTCCAGCTCTTCTTTTTGGCATTACTATAATATCTGGCTTAATAGAATCAGATTCAGCAGATTTTTTCTGTGGTTCTTCAAAATATTCTGGTTCTATTGGTTGTTCTGGTTGTGGCTGTTGCTGTTGATATTGTTGCTGTGGTTGTTGTGGTTGTTGTGGTCTATACTGACTGGTTGTTGCTTCCTTTATATTTTGTATCATAAAGTTAGTTTGTGATTTAATTTGGAAAAATATTAAACCTTTAGAAGCAATATCTTTTCCGAACATATACATAAGTAGTTGCTCGTCAGTTAACCCAATTCCCCTTTTAGCCAAAACTCTTTCAAGTACTGGTGTTACTTCATCTTCAAATTCTTGAGATACACTTAATGCCGTACTAATTTGTTCGTTATATTCTTTAAAGAAATCTCCAGCTCTTACTTGTTTGCCATAATCGTAGTCAATCATAGCATTCAAATTAATTTCGCCTTCTGCTTGTAGTTTATTTAATTTCTTTTCAGAAATCTGCAAACCTTTATTTCCCAAATCGTGCATCCATCTATATCCTTGCATTATCATTTTAGCCATACCAGAAGCAGCCATTTCTGTTTCTTTTTTTGGCATTTGTTTCATTTCTGGATTGAATGGTTCACGTTCACGCTTTTGCTCTTGCTGCTGCGGTTTTCTTAATGGCGGCGGTGAATACTTTGGCTCTTCGATTGGTTTATTCAAATCGGAAGCATCTGGATTAATGTTAGGTGCAGTATATTTCTTTTCATTGACTGCTTCGTCAAGTGGATTAAATTCTGCATCTTCAAAATTCTTTTTCTCTTCTGGTTCTATAATCTCTGCATCGTACTTATTTGCCATCGTGTAATTTTTTCTCTGTTATTAATAAATTTATTTTTTTGTAATAGCCGTCTAATGTTTTATCAAAGTCTGTCTTTGGTTTTAATGGCTTGTTCTTTACCATTTCACTATATCTAAATAATTGCGAGTCATCTTTTTTGAATATTTTGTTCAAATCGGAATAAGAATATCCAAATTCATTTTTCATAAAATAAACACAAAGACCTATTGCAATTTTCCTTTCGTCTGTTCTCTCCTTGCCGTTTAATATTCTGTCCTTTCCTACTGATGTAATTTGGCTTACTGTATTTAATATAAATTCAACATTCAAATCTTTTAAAATCAATGAATTTGACTTTGCTTCTTGTAGTGTTTTTATTGTCCTTTCAACCCCGATAGATTCAACGGTAGTAAGGAGTTCGTCAAAAATTTGATTGGAAATTGATATTTGTTTGTTCATCTTTTATAGTCAATATTTTCTCTTAATGCCATATATTTACAATGCCAAATATAATTAACGCCGTATTATTTAACAAAAAAAATTATACCCTTTTTGATAATAAAGGCTCAAGTGCTTTACACGCTTTTATATTCTGCTTAAACCAATCTCCAGAAACCAATCTAATTTTTACTTCTGGATAATATTTAGCCATACGTTTCATTTTTGTTTGAGATTTTGAATCGTAGTAACCTTTTACTTCTGCCCATTCTTCAGTGCCGTCTTTATGTATTATACAAAAGTCTGGTAAGTATGAACGAACACCTCGTTTTATATTTTCAAACCAAAAACATTTTGGTTCGTGTTTCCAATCAAGTATTTTGTTTTCTTGTTGTAATTTTTCCAAAAAGAGAGAGTAATAAAATTCCCAGCTTGACCGAAAATAGATAGGTTCTTTGTTACCGACTTTTGCCCAAAATTGTTTATGTACTGGGTCTTTTAATCCCAATCTGTCTTTCACTTCCTTTGGTAATTGACTGATATGCAAACCCATAATTAATAATGTAATATTTGAAAATCTTGTTCATATACCTTATCTATTATAGACAACACTTTGTTTGTCAATACATCGTCATAATTTGTTGGAGATTTATTGGTATTTATTTTTTCTAATTGCGGAAGATAAATACCTAAATAGTCTGATAATGGTTTTATGTCTTCCGATATTTCTTCCAACTTAAAATACTTTATATCAACATTCAAATCATTCCATTGAGTTTGATTTAGATAAGTTCTGCTTCCACCCCAGCTTTTACCAGAAGATACCATTTTTAATATGAAGTTAGTATCCCCATAAAATGTTTGTAAAAAATTATTAGAAAATTCAAGAGATTTTAAAAAGTGTTCAGAAAATTCTTCAATATCCATTCCCTTTATTTTAATTTTTGGGTTGTTAGGAAGCATTCTCATTTGGTGAAAATAAGAAGAAGCATACCTATAATCTGGATTTCTGACTACTTGAACTACTTTATAGCTTTCAATATCTTTTATTTCAAACAAATTAACAAGTTCTGATAAAAACAAGTGAATTTTAGGATGTCCAACTTTTTTAAAAGGCTCAAAGTTTATTGAACTATCTAAAAGACATTCTTTAATTGAATTTGATGCCGTTTTTGGCGGCATAAGAAAAATTAATTTCGCTTTTTTACTAACCATTTTTTATTTTTTAAGAAAGTCAACAATTAAATGTATTCTATCCGTATCTCCGCCATTTGATACGCTATGTCTTCTGCCATCGTTATCTATTTCCCAAATCTCTCCTTCTTTCAAGTTTTTTTTAGTATCGCCAACTGTAAAATAGCAATCTTGATTTGTTGTTATAGGAATGTGTATCCTTCTTGGTATTACAAGTGAAGCACCAGTATCTATGTGTGGTTTAATTTCTTTGTGTGCTGGTAAATTAACCAACAACGCCCTAAATATATATCCATCTTCTTGTATAGTATTTAATAAATGTGTTTCAAGTTTATTTATTTCATTTTCAAAAAGATGATAATACTTTGTCTTGGTAAATTTTTGTAAGGAAAATGATTCGTCAAATATTATAGGGATTGATTTGGTTTCTTTATGTACCATTTGCCCTCTTTGTTGTCTAAAATTAAACTCGTTCCAATCAAAATTATTTTCACTAATTATTTTTTTAAACCCAGCGACATCTATAATGCCAAAATTTTTAAAACTTCTTCTTTGCATTTTTTATTTTTTTAACCAGTCAACAATTAAATGTATTCTGTCCGTATATCCGCCATTTGATACGCTATGCCGTTGTCCGCTATTATTAATTTCCCAAATCTCTCCTTCTTTCAAATTTTTTGTAGTATCGCCAACTGTAAAATAGCAATCTTGATTTGTTATTATGGGAATATGTATTCTTCTAGGTACTCTTAATGATTCACCCTTGTCTGTATGTGGTTTAATTTCCTTACCTGCTGGTAAGATTACTAATATTGCTCTGAATATATAGCCGTCTTCGTCTATAATATCTTTTAACTTCTGTTCAATAACAGAGAGTTCATTACAAAACAAATTATAATGCTTTGTTTCCGTCTTGGTTAGAGAAAACGATTCGTCAAACAATATGGGAATTGTTTTGGTTTCTTTATGGACGTGATATTTTTGTTGTCTAAAATCAAATTCGTCCCAGTCCAAATTATTTTCACTAATTATTTTCTTTATTCTGGTAACATCAATAATACCATAATTTCTAAAATTTCTCATATAATTTCACTATGTTATTTTACCCGTTTGCAATCATCCATTTTGCATCTGCAACTAATTGCTGTTGCAAAGTAACCTTGTTGTTCTTCGCTTTTTCAGTAACATCAGCTAACCATTTTGGGTCTGCCTTTATTTTATTAATCCAGCTTTGAACTTCTGGTGATTCTTGTGGTTGTTGTTGTCTTGAACCGCTACCACCACTTTTCTTGTTCTTGTAAATTTTATAGCCAATAGCACCTGCTACTACTACTGCACCAACAATGATTGTTATTTTTAATGCCTTATTCATAATCTATATTTTTTTTTAAATTCTGGATGTTGTAAAACTAAATCAGCACAATATTCTGCGAATTTACAATCGGAAGGAAAATGAACTCCCATATATACAATCTTGATACGGTAATATCTTGTGCCAATTCTTGTAGCTGCTTATAGTATTTAGGATATTTATTGCCTAATACTTCGCAATAAATTTTTGATTGATAAGTATGCCCACTTGGGTAAGACGGAGTATCATTTGACTTTGATGCAAACGGATACAACTTCATTTCAAGTAGGTAAGAAAGCTGTATAGGTCTTATTCTTTGATAATTATATTTTATTTTTACAAGTAAAGGCAAAATATCTTCGTGCAAATCCCTAATCAATCCTTCAACTTCTTTTCTATCAGCTATACCTTTATAAACCAAAACATCTATGATATATTCCTCAAAATTTTCGTCATAAATTTCAAATCTTGATTGTGCTTCTTTGTTTTCGCTGGTAGCATTAGTAAATTGAATAAGTTTATTTACTTCATCTATAACTTCTTGGCTATTGTTATCTGGATACGGATAATTACTTAATTCTGGTATTAATGAATCAAGGAAAGTTTCTCTTTTAAAATAAGGCAATACACTTCTGATAGGGTTTCCGAAAGGTAACATACACTATTAAATATATACTTGTGATTGTGGTTGTTGATTTTGCTCTAATTGTTTTTCTACATCAGACAATTTCATAGTTAAGTCGTCAATTTTATTTTGCATTTCCATATTGACCTTTCTAGAATTATTGATATTGTATCTGTAATAATATACTGTATAAAACAATGCCGCAGTACCTAAAATACCAAAACCAATTTCAACCCAATTTAATTGCTTGAGTGTTTCCATAATACCACTATCACCACTTGTAGAAGCTGGTACTGGTGCTGTCATCACAGCAGGTGCTACTGCTGGAGCTGAAGCTGGAGCTGGAGTTGGTGGTGCTACTGGTGTTGTTAAATCTTCCATTTATGATAAAATTTTAATAATAACTATAATTCCTAAACCCAATAAAGCCGCATTTAATAAATCCGTATTCTTTGTGTCTGGCGGAATTGTTAAATCTTGTACTGAATCTCCTTTGGTAGTAGTAGTAGTAGTACTAGTAGTTACATTTGGTTTTGTGATATTATCAACAACAACATTTGGTGCTGCTGCTATTTTTACCGACACTTTTGAAATTACAGATGGAATTTTAGAACAAAACTTTTTATCATCAACAAAAATCGGTGTAAATTTTGTTTTATGTACTTCATTACATAATATTCCAAGCTGTTCTGATACAGATAATTTTTTATCAGAAAATAAATTTTGCGAATCTGCAAAACCAACTTTTATAACATTTGGACTATATTTTAAACTCATACTAAATTTTTTTAGCTTTTTTTAATTCGACAGATGCTCTTTTTATGGCATCAGTCCACTTTTCTTTTTCTTTTCTAATTTTCTTTGCGTGTGCTGAAATTAATTCAATTTTACTTTTTGCTGCCATTTTATTTAATTTTATTTTATAAATCTTCTCCTAGTAATTCGCTTAATTCTTTTCTTTCTATTTCATTCAATTCATCATAATAGACAAAATATAAATTTGGTTTGATAAAGTTAATATGTCTATCTAATAAATAATTATAATTTTTCAAAAAAATCATTAATGCTTCGTCAATTTCAATTACTTTTTCTTTTTTATCTATTTCAAAATGAAATATATCTGTTACTATTCCCCTTCTTTCAATACCGTCATCATCTTCTACTGTTGCATATATGGTCGTTTCTTTGCCTTTCATATCCCCAAAATTCAATTCAATAATCTGTTCGCTTATATCTTTTAATTTACCAGTATATTGATTATAGTCGGCAGTTTCTATCGTTCCAACCTTTGTTTGTGATAACATACCGCCATCTGCAAATTTAAAATAATCTAACTTTGCTTTTGGATTACTTAATTTGTAGTTATAAATAAAATCTATTGCTTCTTTCTTATCTTTAAAATCAGCCAGAGTTCTGGCTTTCTTATCTAATCGTATTACAACATATTCAACATCATCCTTCTTCATTGGCATAGCAATATTGCCACCTTTCGCAAAACTACTTTTAATTGAGTTCCCTATAAAGTATCCGCCTACTGCGGCGAGTATGAATGGTATCATTTGCTGTATCTTGGGTTATTGGGATTTTTTTTTCTTTTGTATTTTAATTCGTGTGGCTCATTTGAACGATAAGCTCTATCACGCATAAGAGCTGACTTTGTTCTACCACCTCTAGCCATCGTATCATTATCATCATTATCGTTGTCTTCTTCTTCATCTGCCAAAAACAAAGCTAAAGCACCCGAATTTTTTTCTATCACTTCTACCGAAGCTACACCAACTTTATAATAAAGTTTTTTAGCTTGTTCCATAGCTTCATCTAAAGAAAATGTGCCTAATATACTTGATTCGCCAGTATCTCTATCTTCTTCTGTTTCCCAAAATACTACTTGATATTCTTTAGGCATACCACCTTCAGCAAAGCTATCTCTCATAGCAATTAATCTTTTATATTCAGCTCCGTCATTTTCCCAGCTAGATTCAGATTCACTTAATTTTTTAAAATACAAATTTCTGTTTTCTTGTATTTGTTTTTTAATTTTATTATATTCAGCTCCGTCATCTTTTTGCCAATTAGATTCAGCCATACGCAATTTCTCATATAGCTCTTTTGGATTTACTATACCACCTTCGGCATAAACTTGTTCGTTCATTGAATCCCCGATAAAATAACCGCCTACTGCGGCAAGAATAAATGGTAACATATTTGTTTGTTTTGTTTGTTAATGCAAGTTAATAAATTTTTATATTCCATCAAAACTTGACCAGTCTTCTTCACTTCCACCACTATTATAATTTACATCACTTGATGTATCATAATTTACATAATCACCATACTCTAGATAACCAGTATAATAATCATTTTTGTAGTCATTTTCATTTTTGTCAGTATCTTTTTTAGTATCTTTTGGAATAGATGTTCCTTTTACACCACTTTCTTTACCACTTTCTTTTATTCTTGAAGATGTATCTTTTTCACCACCAACACTACCAACATTACCTAAAAATTTACCCCCAGCATCTTTTTTTTGTTGAAGTGTTTTAAGTTGCCCTTGTAATTTGTTTATTTGTGTAATGTTTTTTTGTGGCTGACTTTTTAATTTATTTAACTCCGCTTTTGTGTCTGTAATTTTTTTATCCAAAGATTTTATATAGAGTTTATATCCAATAAACCCTGCACCAATTACGATTACAGTTAAAAATCCAATTTTTATATTTTTATTCATTTTTTCTTTTTGAGTTCAGCTAATTCTTTATCTTTTTGAACATTTTTCATTCCAACAGCCACTACTAATCCGCCGCCAAGTAAACCCAACGCAATTTTAGAATTATTAGAAAAACTATTTTTATTTAAAGCCAACATAGTCAAAAGGACAACACCATACCACCCAGCAGTTATTGTATAATAATTAATTATATTTCTTTTCCAATATTGCTCTGGCGTAATTTTGCCCTCTTGTAATTCTTGCTTCCATTTTTGTTGTAATGAAAAATACCACCCATCAGCAACAGTAGGAACTGCATTAGCTAACATAGCGGCAATTAATGCCGTATATATAATCGTGTTCCCATTACCGTCTTTTATGACTTTATTTATACCTAAATCCATAATTAGCTTTTTAAAACAATAAAAAATAGTACGCCAAGTCCAAGCAAAGCGGGTATGCTATAATCATTCGGTTTTTTAGTTTGTTCAGTATTTTCATAAGATGATGAAAAGTTTAAAAAATCATTATTTCCTATTTGTTCTGGTAGTTCTTTGATTTCGTTATACAATTTAGATATTTCATTTACTGGCATTGTAAACCCCCTTTTGTAATATCTAAATGCTCTTTTTAAACTACTTTCTGGATAAGTAATTTTATTAATCATTAAAACTCTTTCATCTAAATCTTCAAAACTATATTCTCCACAATATACTTTTTTATTATCAACCGCAAACATAGACACAGTAAAATCAAATGATTGAATTGTTTTTTCTGGTGTACTATAATAAATTTTGACTAAATCAAAAATATTCTTGTTATATATAAGTTTGATACCATTTTCACTTTCCCATTTTACTTCTGCACCGTTATTTATAAAATATTTTTTTGCTTTTTCAAGTTCAGTTTCATTCGGAAAAAAAATATCATAATCAGATTGTGCTTTTCTATCCATAAAAAAATCACGAACAGCACCTCCAGCAATCCAGCATTTTATGGAATTATTTTGCAGTTCTCCTAAAATTAAATCATAGAAAAAATTTGTGGCATTTGATATTTTGTCTTTATGTATCATTTTTTAAGGTACTCAACCACCATATTTTTTTTCAGTAATTCAATTCTGTCATAAATAAGCTGACCATTGACTTTAGAATTTCCGAGTCTTATAGACCAATCGCCGCCAATCCAAAAGTTAGCATCTCCAAAAATATCAATCGTTTTGTTATTGAGTTTTATTTTAGCGAGTCCTTGATTAAAGTCAACAACTAATACTTCCACTTTTGGTTTCCAAAGATTATTCAAATAAAAAGAGTATCCACCAGCAATTACAGTTATAGCACCGACTATTGCCGCCACTTTTATAATTGTTTCATTTGTTTTACTTAATTTAACTTTTACACTTTCTATATTCACCATTACGATAAAGTTTTATAATTTGTTTTTCCAGCAGCATCTTTTGTGGCTTTCAAAATTTGTTTTCTTTGTTTGCCAGTTGATTCATAACTAATATGAACCCAATCTGGATTAGTATCGCTACCAAATTCCCATATTAATTGGTCGAAGTTAAGATTGTTTTTAGCGAAGTCAAATATTTGCTTATTAGTAACTCCACTTGCACTACCATCCATATCAATATCAATTGCTTCACCCGAACTATGTTGTGAAGATGTTGCACCACCAATAGCAGTATTTAATTCTTTGCTTCTGTAACCCGAACTAATATGAATAGGAACTCCAAAATGTTCTCTTATAGGTTGAAAAATATTCAACGCTAATTTTTTGAAATTTTCAATATGTTCTGGAGTTGGCATATTGCTTATGCCTTTTCTCTTTGCAGTTTCACTTCGTATTACTTCTGCGAGTGATAAGTTTTTGCTTAATTCCATTATGCTAAATTTTGTTGATTTGTGAAATTTATGCTATTAACTCTGTTCATCCACCCACGAATGAACTTGGACTGACTAGGATTATTTGCTACAATTCTATTGTACTTGTCAATTCGCTTTTGCTTTAATTGTTCATACAAATCTTTTGCATTGTGGTTATTGATAGCAGCCAATGTTTGACTACCAAAAATACCATCGGCAGTAATGCCACACACTTGTTGAACATACTTTGTTATTGTACCTCTACCTTGATTAATAGCACCATCAACGATATATTCAGCCAAAGATTGATTTTGGATTTCATCTGCTCTAAATTTATCCCAATACAATTTTTTGTACATTAGTTTGGCAGTATCTTTTGTAAGAGCTTTTACATCAACACAAGTTTTGCTTGTATCTTTTGTAAATTCT
>JBEICW010000006.1:0-20378 GCA_040383785.1 Ignavibacteria bacterium
TAGCTCATTTTCTACAATTATCTAAATCAAGTATCGTTACAAATATAAAAACCTCCTAAAGTCTTTTGATATTGAGAGTTTTTTTTTAAATTCCACTTTTACAATTATATAAATTAAATTTCGTCTAAAATAATATGTGTAATTAAGATAGAAAGTTTTGAAGTATTTTGATTGGAATAAAGATAAAAATGAAGTTCTAAAAGCAAATAGGAAAATATCTTTTGAAGATATTATTTATGCAATAGAACATAATAAGGTTGTTAATATCATAAAACATCCTAATTCTGCAAAATTTCCGAACCAGTCAATATTTTATATTCATTTAGATAATTATATATATGCTGTTCCCTTTGTGGAAGATGAAGAAAAAATCTTTCTCAAAACTATTTATAAAGACAGAATAGCTAAGAAAAAATATTTGGGTGGTTAAATATGCAACAATATATAGATGATGAAGAAAAAGAGATAATAGAATCTACTCATAATGAAGAGTGGGTCTCGGTTTTTAATGAAAAAACCAATGAATATTATAAAAATATTGCGAAGAATACGATTAGTAGGTCTAAAGTAATTAATCTAAGCATTTCTGAAAAAGACTTTGATAAAATCAATGCCAAAGCTATACAAAACGGAACTACTTACGATGCACTTATTAATATTTTAGTCCATAACTATAATGAGGGTAAAATCCAGATTAGTTTGTAATATTTACTACAATGTTTAAGATAAAAAACCTCCACAAAGTCTATTGATTTGGGGAGGTTTTTTTTGTGGAATGAATTTTAATAGATTTAGTTTTAATTAAAAATCCCCCCTATTTATATTTAAAATCTAATATATTCGTCAAAAATTTTCATCTTAATTGGAATATTTTTGCATTTATGGATATAATATAGCTATAATATGGATATTTTTATTATTTTTGTAAATTATTAAACTTGCATTTATGGATATAATATGGACATAATATGGATAAATATATTAGGTTGTTAGATTTTGACTTTTATTCTAATCAACAAATTTTACAACTAATAAGTCATATTGATAGTTTTAAAGGGCAATGGAACTTAGTACAAATATCTGAAAATCGTTATTTAGCTGAATTAAGAAAAATTGCAACTATAGAAAGTATTGGTTCTTCTACTAGAATAGAAGGAGCTACACTTACCGATGAAGAAATTGAAGAATTACTAAAAAATATAAAAATTCAAAAATTAGATAACCGAGACGAACAAGAAGTTCTTGGATATTATGATGCTTTAGAAATCATTATTGATAAATATAATACTATTAATCTTTCAGTCAATTACGTAAAACAACTACACAAAATCCTACTTAAGTATAGCAACAAAGATGAAAGACATAGAGGCAATTATAAAAATTTATCAAATAAAGTTGTTGCAAATTACCCTACAGGCGAACAAAAAACAATCTTTAATACAACTTCGCCCGAGTTCGTGGATATTGAAATGAGCGAACTTATTGATTGGGTTAATTTACAATTTAAAAATAAAATTATTCATCCTTTAATAGTTATTGGAATTTTAATTTATGAATTCCTTAGCATTCATCCATTTCAAGATGGTAATGGTAGGTTATCAAGATTAGTAACAACTTTAAGTCTATTAAAATTAAACTATACTTTTATACAGTATATTTCATTTGAAAATCACATTGAAAAAAATAAAAAGAAATATTACGAAGCCCTAATGAGTTCTCAGCGAAAAAGAGGCACTAAAAATGAAAAAATTGATAAATGGCTGATTTTCTTTTTAAATAGTCTAAAACAATTGACAATTAATTTAGAAAATAAATATGATTTATTTAAAACCAAAGGAGGGTATTTAAATGAAAGACAAAAGGAAATTAGAGACTTTATAATCAAAAATCAACCTATAAAAATGTCGGATTTAAAAGTTAATTTTAATAATATACCACATGGTACGCTCAAAAGTGATTTAAAATATCTTAAACATGAAAAAATTGTTTTGATGATTGGTAAAGGTAAAGGGAGCTTTTATATATTAAATGAGGAAAATGCTTAAAATAATAAGTTTTTTGAAACATAATTTTTGTCCGATATCCCACATCTATTTATATTTAAAATCTAATATATTCGTCAAGTAATTTTGATTGATTTTATTTTTATTTTTTTACTCGAATTCTTACTAAATACGACAATGCAAATCAAACTTTATAATTCAATTAGCAAACAAATCGAAGTGCTAAAACCGATTGGTGATAATATTAACAATCATACTATCCGCATTTATAGCTGCGGACCAACGGTTTATAATTATGCTCATATTGGTAATTTACGTTCGTTTTTGGCTGTGGATTTGATGCAACGAGTTATCAGAACTTTGGGCGAATTTGATGTTAAATGGGTAATGAATATTACCGATATTGACGATAAAACTATCAAAGGTGCTGCAATTGGTGGAGATGGTTGGCGAACAGAAATGGGCAAACAAACCGCTGACTCAAAAGTAAATCTAAAGAAATTCACGGAGTTTTATGCTAAAGAATTTTTGAATGATATTGGAGCAGTTGGAATCAAAAAAGAGGATTTTTATGAAATTCCAAGAGCCACAAATTACATAGCAGAAATGCAGGATTTGGTGCGTAAAATCTTTGAGAATGGCTTTGCTTATGTGTCCGATGGCAGTGTGTATTTTAGCATTAGCAAATGGCGAGAAAAAGCAAAATATGGCTATTTGAAAAAAATTGACTTTGAGAATTTTGTTGTTGGTGAACGTGTAGATAGTGATGAATACGAAAAAGAAGAAGCATTTGATTTTGTGCTTTGGAAATTCAAAAAAGAGGGCGAACCATATTGGGAATTTGAATTAGACGGTCAAAATTGCGATGGACGTCCGGGCTGGCATTTGGAATGTTCAGCAATGGAAAAGCATATTTTGGGACTACCATTTGAGATACATACTGGCGGAGTAGATTTATGCTTTCCTCACCACGAAGATGAGATTGCACAAAGCACTGCTGGTTATGGTATTGAGCCAACTCAATACTGGTGCCATAATGAGTTTTTGGAAGTTGAAGGCAAAAAAATGAGCAAATCTTTGGGTAATTTTTATACTATCAAAGATTTGGTAGAAAAAGGAATTGACCCAAAAGATGTTAGATTTGCAATGCTTTCGGCTCATTATCGTTCCATTTATAATTTTACTTTTGCAGATGTTGAATCTTCACGCAAAGGTAGAATTAGGATTCAAGAGTATATTTATTCGGTTTGGGATAAATTAGACGGTAATGAAGTTAATTCTGAAATTGATTACACAACCGTAATTGGAAAATTGATATTAGATGTTTGGGAAAATTTTACTAATGATTTTCATACACCAAAGGGATTAGCAGCTACTTATAAAATTATCAATAATGTAAAAGTTAATGAATTATCTGAAAGTGATTTGTTAAATCTTGCAGGCTTTTTTGTAAAATTTAATGCAATTTTTGGTGTATTTGAATTGACTACTACTCCGGAAGTTAAATTAGAAATACCAGTGGAAGTGGAGTTATTAGCAAAAGAGAGATTTGAAGCAAAACTTGGGAAAAATTGGGCATTGTCCGATAAATTGAGAGCAGATGTTGATGCACTTGGGTTTATCATAAAAGACTCAAAAGAGGGCTATACGGTTGAGAAAAAATAGAGAAAAATTAAGTTGAAAGTTGAAAAACAAAATATAGTATTTTTTGATGGAATTTGCGGTTTATGCAACGAAACGGTAGATTTATTGATTAAACTTGATAAGCGTGAAATACTGAAATTTAGTCCATTGCAGAGTGATTTTGCGATAGAGTTGCTAAAAGAAGCAAATGTAAATCAAGACTTGCTTTCGCTCGATACGGTAGTATATGGAAAACTTGAGTATATAAATAATCAGATTTCGAAAAAATCTATTTTAATAAAAAGTAATGCTATAATTGAGATATTTTGGGATTTTGGTGGAATTTGGAAATTGGCTATAATTGGCAAAATTCTGCCCTTATTTTTGAGAGATAAAATTTACGATTACATTGCACGTAATAGATATAATATTTTGGGTGGTAGATTTAAAAAGAAAGAAACATGTAGAATACCAACAAAAGAAGAAAGAGCCAGATTTTTGATGTAGATTTCTCTCTGAAATATTAGAACAGGCGCCCTCGCTTGTTCATTCTTTAAAAAAGAATAATTAAAAATATGCAGGCAAGGGTGTCTGCAATACTGAAAATTGAAAATAACAAAATATTTTATGAAAGATAAAGAACAAGAATTAGAAGATAGTTTTAATAATAACATAAATAGTGAATTAGAGCAAGAATTTGAGAAAGCATGTGAAATTGCTATTTTAGATTATTTGGGTGTGATGCCAAATGAACGAATTTTGGTATTAGCTGATAATTCTAAGCGAGAAATTGGACTAAAACTCTATGAAGTGGCACTTAGATTGGGTTTTGAGGCATTTTATATTGAAATGAAAGAAGCGAAGTACAACGGTCAAGAGCCAGACCTAGCAATCGCTGAAATGATGACAAAATTTGATGTGGTAATATGCCCCACAAGACGCTCACTCACTCATACAGACGCAAGACGCAATGCCTGCAAAAATGGGGCAAGAGTTGCTACTTTGCCAGGGATAACAAAAGAGATTTTTGTTAGGTGTCTAAATGCAGAAAGTGATGTAATAGTTGATTTATCTTTGAGACTAAAAGATAGGTTTGAGGGTGTAGAAAGTATTAGAGTTTTTACCGAACTTGGCACTGATATTACTATGTCAATCAAGGGACGAAATGCAATTTCCAGCACTGGAATAATTCGCACCAAAGGTAGCGGTGGCAATCTTCCATCGGGTGAGGTTTATCTTGCACCAATGGAAGGCACAAGCAATGGTGTAATAGTTTTTGATGGTTCGGTGGCTTCAGTTGGCATATTAGAAGAAAATATGGAAATCATAGTCAAAGATGGCTATGCGGTAGAAATTAATGGCAACCATCAAGCAGATATGTTACGTCAAATGCTTACTGATATTGGAGTTGATGCTTTTGCTATTGCCGAATTAGGAATTGGCACTAATCACAAAGCTATTATTAGTGGCTTGATTTTAGAAGACGAAAAAGTGCTTGGCACAGCTCATATTGCTTTTGGGAATAATAAAGGTATGGGTGGAGTGATTGATGTTCCAATTCATATTGATGGAATTATAAAGTCGCCAGATATTTATTTTGATGATTATTTGATTATGAAAAAAGGTAAATTTGTATTTTAATTTTAAACATATCACACTATTAATTTTATTTGTATTCTTAACATTATCTACAGTAGAGAACTCATTTTCTATTGATGGAAGGGTATGGCATATTGAAGACAAAAATAAGGATACTATAGATTTTGGTATTGTATTTTTGGGTGATTCTGTTGGAGAGAATTTTTTATTACAAAATTATACAAATAAATCATACAAAGTATTGGGTAAGTCGCCGAGTTATATAATTAAAGCCATAAAGGGCGGAGACTTGAGATATTTACATTTCATTCCAGAAGGTAATTCAAATCCTATCTTAGAAATCAAGCCCAATACGGTGCCAGATTCTGTTGTTATTTACTTTCGTGATAAACTCAATAATGACGATGCGACTGGACTAATGGAAGCAATTTTTGAACTCGGAATGGTTGATGATAGCTTTCCAGAATCAGACCCACGCCATCTTATAGCTGCGGATACTTTTCTTCTCCGTGGCATTAAAACCGATAAGTTGATTGCTGCTTATGAGGAACAATTAAATTTTGATTCAATCTACATAAATGAGAATAATTTACCTTCTGAAAAAGTTTGGAATTTAAGAAATGTATGGCGAGAAAGACTTAAAATAGAAAGTGATTATTATGAATTAAAAACTTCCAAAATTGGCGATGGCGAAATTAGCTTTGAAACGATTAATGTTCCTTATGAACTTAAAGCACGGTCCGAATATTTTAAATACCCTGCGAGATACAAACCACTGGACTTTTATGGTGATACTGCATTTTATAAAATGTATTATTATACTGATATTGATGAAACTAATCCAAATCGCAAATTTGATAGTGTTGTTACCCTAATTACAGGTGTTGGGGTAAAGCAAGATTTGAGAATTAATTCAATTAATTATGGAAATAGTTTTGCAAAAAGCACGGACTTAAATGAGCCAAATACTTGGATTATAGAACTCGGGAACTTAACTTTAGATAAAGAGCAATTAGTTTCAGTCATAGTGCAAAATCCAATCACTACATCTAATATTCCAATTGGAAAATCAAGTGAAATTTTCACCCAAAAGTTCAATCGTAGTGATGATATTAGTTTATCAAAAGCATTTATTTCAGATGGTGTTTATCTAACTGCAGGTAGTTTGGACACAATTACATTTAAAATCAAACCAACAACAATAGGTAGTTTTGAATTTGAGTATAAATTAACTACTAACCTAAAAAATCGTAAAATATATAATTACCAAAATCAAGATGAAGTTTTTAAATTTATCTTCAAAGGAGTTGGCTCTGCTGCTCAAATTGGAATATCTAAAGATACAATTAATTTTGGCTCGATTAATATAGTAGGTAATTGCCCATTGAGTTTGACCGATTCTATTGCAATTTTTAATCGTGGCACTTCCGATATGGATATAAAATTTATTCCATTAAGCAACTTTGACGGGTTTAATTTTGATAATAGTGGTATTTCTACAATTAAGCCAAGTGAAAAATTAGATTTAAAATTGAGTTTTAGCCCACTAAACGAAGTTAATTATTCTTCAATTTTAGGCATTATTTATAATATTGGAAATAAAGAAGATACAGTTCGTATTAATTTATTTGGAACGGGTATTTCTAAATTATCTACTCAAATTTCTATCAATAATTATACTTTCAAACCAGGGAGTGAATTAAATATACCTATTTTAACTGAAGGTAATAAAATAAACTTAGCATCTAAATTCTCTACTACTCTAAGATATAATAATACTCTTCTCAAATATTTAGGGTACAAAAGTGCAAATACTGCATCTCAAAATTTGAGTTTAGATTCTAAAGTTGCTGAAAAAAATAATATTAATATTAATGAATTAAATTTATATTTGAATACTACACAAAATACAAATTTTCTAAATTCAGATACATTAATTATACTTAGATTTAATACTTTTTTAGGTGATGTTTTAGATACAGAAATAGAGATTTTTGAGCCAAAAATTGGAAATGATAATTGTCCAGAAATAATGGAAATAACTAAACAGAATGGTAATATCTCAATAGACTCTATTTGTGGTTTGGAATATAAGGTATTTGACCGTAGCGAAAGACAAAAATTTGTATTAAATTATCCTACTCCAAATCCTGTGAATGATAAAGTGAAATTGGATTTTACAGTAGCATATAGAACAAATATTAATATTGAAATTTATAACTCTTATGGCGAAAATATTTATACTATCATCAATCAAGAATTAGAAAAAGGTAATTATAGCAAATCGCTTGATATAGCTGGCTTTAATTCAGGTTTGTATTTGATTAGAATGAAAGCTGGTTTATTTGAAAGTAGTAAAACTTTTATTAAAGAATAATGATGCATGGTTAATGGTAAATAATTAGTGGTTAATGATTAGAGGTTAGAGGTTAGTGGTTAGTGGTTATTTAAAGAATGAAAATAAATAAATAAAATGACGCAAATTTTTCAAAGAAATATTACAAATAAAACTAAAATCAATTTCAGTAAAATGAAGTTGGTTATAGCTTTTGTTATTCATATATTTTTGATTAATTTGATTAGTTTATTTAATTTTAGTGAAGCAAAGTCTCAGGGTTTTGATTGGATTTATTCTAATAGATTGCCATTTGAAGTGCCTAATTTATACATTGGTGGCAAGCTTGAAACTGGTATGATAAATCATTCAGGTGATTTGTCATTACGTGAAATGTATAATGCAACTGACTTTGAATGTTGTAGATATAAAAATGGCAGTGGAACTTCTATGAATGTAGGAGTAAGTATTGAATATTGGTACGAAACTTTTTCTGCGGTAAATTTGTCATTAAGTTATAATAATATTAGCAGTAATTTTAATAGAAATGCCGAACCAATCCCACTTTCTAATGGAGATAATTTAATTACAGAATATGATTATGCAACTAATCTTTCATTTGTGAATATAGAATTAGGGTGGCGTTACAAAATTATGGAAACGCACATTTTTGTAAATCCGAGCTTAAATACCAATGTATTTTTGAGCAAATCGGATGGACAGCAAGTAGAGAGAATAATCTCTCCAGATTACGAAACATTTTCCGATGGCTCAATTATTAGAAATATTGAAAGTGGCAAAATACCTGAGATAAATACTTTTAATATTAATTTTAATTTAAAAGCTGGTTATGATATTTCAATTATGAATGGTATGTATGTCAGCCCTTATATTGGCTACATTTTACCAATTAGTAATTATGTTTCTGGGAATAATACTAATAATAATTCTAATGAAACTTGGAGAATGAGTGGAGTGCTTTTTGGGGCTAATATTATGTATGGTTTGTAATTTTGATTATTAAATTAATCAATATCTTAATCTATTTTTGTAAATTGTATTTTTTATTTTATGAATTTGAGAATTTATTTCTAAACTATTATTCTAATCAAATTTATTTGTTCAATTTCTGGGGGAATTTTCTTTGAAATTTATATCTACTAACCTAAAAAATCTAAATATATCTCTAACTATAAATTCATTTACAATTATTGCGATATTTTCTATTGGATTTGTTTTAAATGCCAATGAATTAATTGCACAAAATAACTACGAATATAGCAAAAACTATACAAGTTCGAATAAATCAAATCTAAGTGAAACAGAAAAAGAAGCTGAAACTTTGATGTTCGAGGCAGTTACCTTTATGAATGATGGTAACTATCGCAAAGCATTAGAATATATAGACAAAGCATTGGTATTAGTACCTAATAAATTTGAATACCAATATGAGCAAGCATTAGCATTTTTTAAATTGAAAGATTATGATAAGGCAATTGATATATTAGAAAAACTTACTTATGATGACAAAGTAAATGAAAATGTTTATCAAGTATTGGCTGCGAGTCATGATTTTAAAGGGAAAAAAGAAGACGTATTTAGAGTTTTAAAAGTTGGCTTATCTAAATTCCCTAATTCTGGTAGGTTATATTACGAAAAAGGTGTTACAGAGCTTGGCTTGCAAAAAGACAATGAAGCTATAAATAGTTGGGAAAATGGAGTAAATTTAGACCCTAATTATGGAAATAACTATTATCAATTAATAAATAATTACAAAAATACTGATAGTAAGCTTTGGGCTTTGATTTATGGTGAAGTTTTTTTGAATATCTCTCAGAATATGACTAAAAGTGTAGAAATTAGTAAAGTTATTTATGATATTTATAAGAATAGTGTTTATAAAATTGAAAATAATCCAATATCAATTGATAATTTAGAAACAGTTACTGAAAATGATATTGTTACCATTAAAACATCTAAAGTAAAAAACAAAAAGAAAAAAGGTAAAACGAGCAAAAATTCAAATGCTACTTATAAATTGAGATTATCTGATGATGCTACTTCGAGTGATTTTACTAAATTTGTGAATGGACTTTATAATACTGCAATTAATGAAATGTTGAATAGCAAAAACAAAAACAAATACTTGGATAAAGAAGATAAATTAACGAATATTGGTATTATCAAATTACGAGAAGAATTTATAAAACTTTGGGCGAAATCTAATGACCCACGCAAAAAAAGTATTTTTTTGTATGATTACTGTGCTAAAATTGAATCAAATGGTAATTTTAATACTTATAGCAATTTGATATTATCAGAAGGTAATCCAACAGATGCTGAAAAATGGCTTAGAAAAAATACAAGCTCTATAAATTCTTATATCAAATGGCAAGAGAACAACCCATTTGTAATTGATAGAAATACAAATTATACAAAAATTGATAATTAATATAGTTGAGTTTTAATAAAAATTTATTTTATACATATCCTATTGATATATATAATATTATTTGATTTTTTTATTAAAATTTTAATAATTGAAAAAATATTCATAATTTTACAAAATATTAATTTTACAAATAGTATTTAAATAGTAAATAAACAATTTTAAATTTTCTAACTACTCTATTGGGGGGAAACAATGGTTGGTAGAATAAAAACTTACCTTTATGCAGTTGGTTTCACAGCTTGCATATTTACTTCAAATAATACTTCTTTTTCACAAGATGCAATTGTGAATGATTATCTCACATTGGTAGCACGTGGAAAGGTGCAAGATGTAAAATCTAAACTTCCAGATTTAATGGTAGAATACCCCAACAATGCAGGAGTAAAATTACTTTTGGCTGTAGTATTAGAAGATGCTAGCAAATCAGTCGATATCTATAAAGAAATAGTCAAAAACTACCCAGATAACATTTGGGCAGATGATGCATATTGGAGATTGATTCAATATTATGCTATTACTGGCGATATTACAAATGCCAAAGAAGAGTTAGAAAACTTTAGAAATAACTACCCTACTTCTCCATTTTTAGTAAATTCTGGCGAAACTGTTAGATTTGCTGAAAGCATAATCAAAAGTAACGCAAAACTAAATGCAAAAACTGAATCTAAATCTGAAACTAAAAAAGCAGATGCTGGCGAATATTCTGAATTAAAAGTTACTCCTAAAACTGAAGTAGAAGTTAAAACTGAACCTAAATTAGTGAATAAATTAGACAAATTTAAACCTAAAACTCCTTCATTAGAAGAAGTAACAAAAGAAGAAGAAAAGAAAACAATTGATGCAAAAAGACCCAATTTACACTTATCTGCAAACACAGACAAAACTAATAAAGAGTCTCACAATGATGATGATGGGCATCATAGTGAAGGTGTTCAGGAATTAGACGAGCATAATGATGAAATGGTTACTCTAAAAGGGGAAGTTAGCAATGATAAAACAGAAGAAATGAGCTTGGAAGATGAAATCAAAATTCGTCAAAATATCTCAAAATCTCTTGCAAATGATAAGTTAATTAGCGAAAAGGCGGCAAGCGAAAAGGCGGCAAGCGAAAAGGCGGTTACTGAAAAAGCAGTAAGTGAAAAAAATCCATTAGTTGAAACAGCAAGTACAACTACTTTAACTAAAATAGAAGGTACTCCAATTGATAAAAATGAAGAAGAGGTAAAAACTAAAACTTACGGTTTACAAGTTTCGATATATGCTTCGCAAGAAACTGCTGAATTGGAAATGAAAAAATACCTAAAACAACGTATGAGAACTGAAGTAAAGAAAAAAATTGTTGACGGAAATAAAATGTATGCTGTTGTGATAGGTAATTATTCTTCACGTGAATCTGCCGAAGGTGCAAGAGGTATTGTAGAACAGCAATGCAATTGCTCACCTATAATTTTTGAAAAGTAATAAATTTTAGCATGAAGGAAAATGAGTTTAGAGGTTAATAATAGCATTTATGATGGATTAGGTTTAGAAGAAATTTATAATTTACTTTTAAACCAATTGCCATTTGTATTTGAAAGTGAAATTAATGTAATCTCTAATTCTGCAAACTTTTCGTCATTAATATATAATGCTTTGCCTGACTTAAATTGGGCTGGCTTCTACTTTAAATCAGCAAATTTTAAATCTTCTAATAGTTTAGTTGAAGAGCTAATTTTAGGACCTTTCGCTGGGAAAACTGCGTGTGTTCGAATTCCATTTGGCAAAGGAGTGTGTGGCAAATCTGCAATTGAGCAAAAAGTGATTATTGTTGATGATGTTCATCAATTTCCTGGACATATAGCATGTGATGCAAATTCCAATTCCGAAATAGTATTACCAATAATCAAAGAAAGTGAATTATTTGGAGTTTTTGATATTGATAGCCCAAAACTTTCGAGATTTACAGAGTTAGATAAAAAGTACTTAGTTTTACTTTTAGATAAATTTATAGAATTAACTGAAATAGAAAGTATAAAAAGAATTTATTAAATATTAATTTTAGATATTAAATTAAGATATGAGAAAAATCCCATTTGTAATAATTTGCCTATTAATTTTAAATTCAAATAGTTTATTCGGGTTGGATTATAAGGTTTACAAAAATGAAATGAAAAAATGGGATAAAAGCCGAATAGAGGGCTTGTTAGCTGAAAATGGTTGGGTCAACCTAATTGGGCTATTGTGGCTCAAAGACGGCTCTAATAGCCTTGGAAGTGGCAAAGATAACGATTTAATAGTACCTTCTTATAATATTGCAAATTATGCTGGGAAAATTATAAAAACTGATGATAAAGTTATATTGACTGATGTTAAAGATAAGAATATCAAATTAAATGGTAAGCAAGTCAAAGAAATAGTTTTATTCCACAAAGACTCTACAAATAATCCAATGCTTGAGTGTAAAAATCTAAGATGGACTATTATCAAACGAGATAATGATTTTGCTGTTAGATTAAGAGATATAAAAAGCCCATTACTAAAAAAATTCAAAGGAATAAAAAGATATAATTTAGATACAAATTATATAGTAAAAGCGAAATTTATCCCTCACCAAAATAAAATTTCTACTATTCCAATCCAAAAAATGAATGGAAAAGTAAGCAATTTAACTTCTTCTGGAAAATTAGAATTCAGTCTTAATAATCAAAAATATACAATAGATGTATTAGACGAGGAAGGTAGCTTTTTTCTGATATTTGGTGATAAAACAAATGACAATGGAACTTACCCATCTGGGAGATTTATGTATGTAGATTTACCTGACAAGAATGGCGAAACTATCATTGATTTTAATAAAGCATATAATCCCCCTTGTGCATTTACAGAATTTGCAAATTGCCCTCTTCCACCTGAACAAAACATTTTACCTATTGCTATCAAAGTAGGCGAAAAATATGGTAAATAAAATTAGGTTAAATAAATATAATATAAACAATAAAGTAAATAATAATAGTGAAACCCAAAACTCTAAATTTGATATTATTTCGGTTAGTTTTTCGGACTATACTACCGATGCTCGAACTATGAATTTACTCAATACCCTTTCAGATTTGGGTAATAAAATTTGCTTAATTTGTTTTGCTGAATTTGAGAAACCATTTTACTATAATGATAATATCTTAATTGTACCTGTACCTGTTTCAATTTTTAATAACCACAACTCTAAATCTTACCAAAAGTTATTAGAATTTAATGCATTTATTAATAAAAATTATTTCAAAACTTTCGGTAAAACTTTTTTTAACAATCCTTTAGATATACTAAGTAAGCCCAAATATATAGATTTTAATAATATTAATCCAGATTATATAATTGCAAATGATTTGTATGCCCTACCTATTGCACGAAAACTAAAAATATTAGTCAAAGCAAATCAACGTAACCTAAAAGTTAAAACTAAAAAACAGTCTAAATTAATTTATGATTCAAGAGAAGTTTATTCAGAAATTGGGTCATTACATAATCGTAATCTAAGACAAAAGTTACTTACTTTTTTTGAGAAGTTTTTGGCAAAAAGTGTAGATATTATTATTACTTCTGGCGAATTAGATACCGAGTTTTTGAAAAATCATTTTTCGGCAAGAAAATATAAAAATATTGATTATTTTGAAATCTATAATTATCCACCAATGTTGGATATTAAGGATTTTAATAGTGAGTTTTTGCTACACTTAAAATATAATATTCCACTTGATAAAAAGATAATTATTTATCAAGGGAAAATAATGAATGGCAGAGGTTTAAAGTATGCTATTGAAGTTATGAAGTACTTTGAAGAATATCATTTGTGTTTGATTGGCGATGGAGAATTGACTGAAAAATACAAAATATTAGCAAGAAAACACCACGTAGAATCCAAAGTTACATTTTGTGGCTCTGTGCCTTATGAAAAGCTTTTAGAATATACTCAATCCGCTTATGTGGGACTATGTTTATTTGAGCCAATTTCTACTTCATATAAATTTGCATTGCCAAATAAACTATTTGAATATGCAATGAGCGAACTTCCCGTAATTGCTACCGAACTACCAGCAATCAAAAAAGTAATATCAAACTACAATTTTGGGATTTTGATTAGTGAATCATTAGAAATTTCTGAACTTAAAACTGCTTTGGAGTTACTAAACTCCCAAAACTTGTATAACAGATTCAAAAGTCAAACCAAAATCGCAAAAACAGTATATAACTACCCTAACCAAATTAACCTAATAAAATCTATTTTTAAGTCTGAAAGAGAAGCATAAATAGAAAAGTTTTAATTACAGTATAATTAGATAATTATACTAAATAAATTAAGCATTTTTAACTTATTATATTATATTATTTTTATTAAAAAACATTTGATTTTTTATATTTGTTTATCTAAGAATTTATACTTATTTTAGTGTTTATTTTTTTATAAATCTACTATAAATTAATATATAAAGTAGATAATTTGCAATAATCTTAATACCACAACTTTATTTTGATAAATAATCAAAAAAATATATTAAATAAAAATAATGATATTCAATTTAATGAGCAGCTTTTAAATTTTTATTTTGAGCAAGCAATAGATGGTGTTTTCTTTATGATGTTAGACGAACCATTAGAATGGAATGATAATATCGATAAAGAAGCTGCATTAGATTATTTATTTACTAACCAAAGAATAACAAAAATAAATGATGCAATGCTCGAACAGTATAAAGCTAAAAGAGAAGAATTTATTGGATTAACTCCTAAAGATTTTTTAGGGCATGATTTAGAAAAAGACAAGGAACATTTTAGAAATTTATTAGAAAATGGTAAATTACGTGTTGATACACAAGAAAAAAGAATTGATGGTACTGATATTATTATCGAAGGCGATTATATTTGTATATATGATAAAGATAATAAAGTTTTAGGACACTTTGGAGTTCAAAGAGATGTAACTTTATTAAGAGAGGCCGAAGCACACATTAAAGCAAGTGAGGAAAAATATAGATATATTGTAGAAAATATCTATGATATGGTTTATCAATTAGACTTGTCAGGCGTATTTATCTTTATGAGTAAATCATTTACCAAGTTAATGGGTTATGAATTAGATGAAATAATTGGGCATAACTTTATGCAATTTATTCACCCAGATGATTTGCAAATTTGTATTGACGCTATTCAAAGCTCTATAATAAAACAAGAACTTGTAGTTGATGTAATATATAGAATTAAACATAAAGATGGAACTTGGAGATGGCACGAAAGTAAGGGAACTTCTGTGATTGGGGAACAAGGCAATGTCTTGTATATCAATGGAATTGCACGAGATATAACTTCTTATAAAAAAATTGAGCTAAAACTAAAAGAACAAAATCAAATTCTAATCGACAACGAAACTAAATTAATTAAGACAAATAAAATATTAGATACAATTAATTATCTCCAAAATACATTGTTAGCTGATACTTTTTCTGATTTAATTTTTGAAGAAGCTTTAAGTAGATTTTTAGAATTAACAGAAAGTGAATATGGTTTTATCGGTGAGATAATTGACAGTAATTCTAATGCACCTTTTCTAAAAACTAAAGCAATTACAAACATTAGTTGGAATGACGAAACTAAAAAATTCATGAAGATAATGCTCCACAAGGATTAGAATTCCGAAATTTGCAAACATTATTTGGTGAGGTTATTAAAACTCATAAGCCAATGATTGCAAATAGACCCAATTCGCATCCAAAAAGAGGAGGTTTGCCAGAAGGTCATCCTGCTCTTAATGCATTTTTGGGACTACCTTTGATAATAAATAATTTAATGGTTGGAATGATTGGTGTTTCAAATAGACCAAACGGTTATGATGAAAAACTAATTACCGAATTAAAACCTCTAACTTCTACTATTGCAAGATTAATTGAAACTCATAATTCAAAATTACAACTAAAGTTTGCACAGAAAGAAAATACTACTACCAAAGAAAGAATGTCTAGTATTTTGAATGAAGTGCAGGACGTAATATGGTCTGTTAAATTACCTGAAAATGAATTAATATTTGTATCACCATCAGCAGTAGAATTATATGATTTACCTATAGAAGAGTGGTATAAAGATTTATTTTTATGGGAAAAGTTGGTTTATAAAAAAGATAAACATATAATTAATAACGTAATTTCATCAATCCAAAAAAATGGTGAATCTGATTTTTCTTATAGAATTCAATTAGCAAATAAAACGATAAAGTGGGTGTCTAGTAGGTCTAAAATAATCTATGATAAAGATAAAAACCCAATTCGTTTAGATGGAGTAATTTCTGATATAACAAGCAAAAAGCACCAAGAAAATGAGTTAGAATTAGCAAGAAATAAAGCTGTACAATTAAGTAATTATTATCGTGATTTATTGGAAAATCATTCTGTATATGTTGTAAAAATAGATTTACAAGGAAATTATATATTTGTAAATCAACATTTTGAATCTAAGTTAGGTTTTGAGGGAATTATTGGTACTTCCTCTTTGAAAAGCATCTTGGAAGAAGATAGAAATATATGCAACGAAACTGTAATGAAATGTTTGAATCATCCTGGCGAAGGATTTAATGTTATATTACGTAAAATATCTCCAAAAACTAAAGAGTTGATAACAAACTATTGGGAATTCAAGGCAGTTAAAAATGAAATAAATAACTTATTTGAAATTTTATGTATTGGGTTTGAAATAAGTGAATTATTTAAAATACAAAATGAACTAAAAGAAACAATTAATTCCTTAGAAGAACGAAATAATAGTTTACAAAACTTTGCTCATATAGTTTCTCATAATCTGCGTTCGCATAGTGCAAATATAAGTGGTTTATTATCTTTAATTTCTTTGGATAGTCCAGAATTGATCGAAAATCAATATTATGAGTTTCTAAATAAAGCAACTTCTAATTTGATGGAATCTATCAAACACTTGTCTGAAGTAGCTCAATTACATACAAATATTAAAAAAGAATTTTATCCAATTAACTTAAATGATTCTATATCAAATACATTAACAAATATTTATTCTTTAGCCGAAAATTCTGGTATTAAGATTATTAATAAAATTTCTAATAATTCAACAGTAATTGGTGAACAATCTTATATAGATAGTATTTTGCTTAATTTCCTAACTAATGCTATTAAATACCGCTCTACGGAAAGAGATAGTTTTATAAGATTAACTACTTATAAAGAAAATGAGTATTTAGTTTTGGTTATTCAAGATAATGGATTGGGTATTGATTTGGAAAGGCATAGCAATAAACTATTTGGTATGTTCAAAACATTCCACGAACACCCAGAAGCAAGGGGTATTGGATTGTTTATAACAAACAATCAAGTTAAAGCTATTGGTGGGCATATTGAAGTAGAAAGTCAAGTTAATGTAGGAACAACATTTAAAATTTATTTTAGAGCTGGAGTATCTGTTTGAAAACTATAAATGAGGTATGCATAATTGATGATGACAAAATCACAATAATGCTTACAAAAAAAAGATTGAGTATGGCTAATTTTTGTCCTAATATTTCATCTTTTGAAAATGGTAAACGTGCTTATGACAATTTCATTGATAGAATTAATAATAATTTAAATTTACCTGATTTAATTCTATTGGATATTAATATGCCTATTTGGGACGCTTGGGATTTTTTAGATGAGCTAACAAAATTTAAAGATAATCGATCTGATTTTACGGAAGAAATCTGTATTTTTATAATGACAAGTTCTATAAATCCACAAGATGAATTAAAATCAAAAACATATTCATTTGTGAAAGATTTTTTAATAAAACCAATTGATGAGAAAATTCTTATAAATGCTATAGAAAAAAATCACAATAAAGGTTAGTACATTTAAAACAATAAATATTTTAAACAAAAAAAAGACTACTTTTGCAAAAGCAAAGTAGTCTTTTTAATTTTTGTACATCTTACAACTTAAATCTAATTCAAATTAGTTTAAGTCATTAGCTACGAAAGGTAATAATGCCAAATGTCTCGCATATTTAACTGCAGAAGCTACTTGTCTTTGTTGGAAAGCTGTAACACCAGTAATTCTACGAGGCAAGATTTTACCTTGATCGTTGATATATCTATTTAATGATTTAACATCTAAATAATCAACTACTCTTTGACCTTTGATTGGATTCACTTTCTTTTTAACAACTTTTTTGTTTGTTTTCAAAGAATTAAGTGGTGATTGTATTCCGAAATTTGCCATTATTATGCACCTTTTTTAGTTTCTTTCATTGAATTTGCTTTGATTAGACGTTTGTTGAATCTATCCACACGTCCAGCAGAATCTAATAACATTTGTTTACCAGTGAAAAACGGGTGAGATTTAGAATCTATTTCTAACACCATTTTGTCAGCTTTATAACAAGTTCTTGTTTTATATGTAGTACCATCAGTCATTACTATTTCTACTACATGATAATATGGGTGAATCCCTTTTTTCATAGTTCAAGCCTTAAATATTTTTAATTCTTATTTTTTAAGTTAATATTAAATGTTGAAATTAAGATTTATGAGTAACTTTGTAAAATTAGGAACTTATAAATAGAGAAAATATTTATTTGCATAGCATCTTAACAAATAAACAATTAATCAAATTACTTAGTTACATCAATTTTATCTAATTCACTCAATTCTTTAATTCTAACGAATCTTTCTAATGATCTAACACTAGATCTATCTTCGTCTTTGTACCATTTAATTACTTTTACAGGGATAAAGTCTACTACTTTACCTTTCTTCTGTTTATCACCGAATGTTTGCGTTTTAGCCATTTGCTATTTTTCCGTTTATGTTAATAATTGGACTACAAAAATATAATAAATTATTAAAATATGCAAATCTTTTCAACAATAATTTATATGATTTGTAAAATAAATTGATTTTTACTAATAATTATTATATAAAACACCCAAAAAGACACAAATATCGAGTAAAATATTGAAAAAAATAAAATTAAATTATGTAGATTAAAATCTTATTTATTAAATTGAAATAATAAAATCAACAAAAATCAAACTTATTTTACGAGAATTATCAAAAGAATTTTCAAAAAAAATAATCAAGAGAATATTATGAGCTTATTTGAAAATATCGAAAATCAAAGCAATAATTCATCACCAGTTTTAAATAGAATAAAAGAATTAATCGAAATCATAAAAAAAGCTGATTTTGAATATTATACTCAAAATGATCCGTCAATATCCGACAGAGAATATGACGCATATTTTGCTGAATTGACTAAACTCGAAAATGAAAATCCAGAGTTTAAATTTGAATATTCCCCAACTCAAAGAATTTCTTGGGACTCAATTAAAGAATTTCAGACAATCCCTCATAAAAATCCGATGTTATCTTTATCAAATACATATTCGGTAGCTGAAGTTGAGGATTTTAATCGTAGAGTAACCGAAGGGCTTGATGGCGAAAATCTTGAAAGGAACCCAATTGAATATTACTGCGAACTGAAGTTTGATGGTGTGGCACTTTCATTAGTTTATGAAAATGGGAAATTAGCCCGTGCGCTTACCCGTGGTGATGGATTTAGCGGTGACGATATTACTCATAATATCAAAACAATCAAATCTATACCTATATTCATTGATGAGCAAATTTCCAAAGAGTTGGGTATATCTAATTTTGAAGTGCGTGGCGAAGTATTGATGAATAATGATGACTTTCTGAAAATCAACGAAAAAAGAGCAGAGTTGGGTGAAAAACTTTATGCAAATCCACGAAATACCACAGCCGGAACACTAAAATTGCTCGACCCAAAAATCACAGCGGAAAGAAAGTTGCGTTTATTTGCCTATTATTTGGAAACAACTGATACAAAACTAAACAAAAATAGTGAAAATATTGAGTTACTTGCAAAGTTAAAATTTCCAACAAGTAACCATCATACTGTTGCAAAAAATGTTGATGAAATATTTGAATTTATCAATCATTGGGATAAAGAACGATATAATTTACCATTTCAAATTGATGGAATAGTAATCAAAGTAAACAATCTCAAACAACAAGAGAAACTCGGTTTTATAGCACGTTCGCCACGTTGGGCAATTGCCTATAAATTTGAGGCAGAAACCGTTACTACGACCCTAAATGAGATAACCTTGCAAGTTGGTCGCACAGGAGCAGTAACTCCCGTAGCAGAGCTTGAGCCCGTCTTTTTGGCTGGTTCTACTATTAGCCGTGCATCGCTTCATAATTACGACTTTATCCAAGAGCTTGATATTCGTATTGGCGACAAAGTTTATATCGAAAAAGGTGGCGAAGTAATCCCAAAAGTTACAAAAGTAGATTTGGATAGTCGCGACCCTGAAAGCA
>JBEICW010000007.1:0-19875 GCA_040383785.1 Ignavibacteria bacterium
AATAGGACTAAAATAATCTATTTTAACTAATTTGAAAATTTATTTTTTTTTTAAATTCATTTTTTGTAAAATTACACTTGTTAGATAATACAAATAAAAAAAAGTTTATTTAAAATGTAGCATTTGATGGTATTTGAATACAAAAAAAAAATCAAATAACAATAAAAAAATACATTTTTTTTAAACAAAGTGAAAAAAATTATTATTCGGTATAAGATGAAAAAAGCATTTTTAGATCATGCACTCAAAGTAAGGCTACCAATAACTATATTTGTTATTTTAACTTCTTTTATTATTACATTTTATGTATCAAGGTCAGAAAGAGACGGTGTAGGATATACACCTGACCAACCTGTAAATTTTTCACACAAACTACATGCAGGTCAAATGGGTATTGACTGTCAATATTGCCATACTGGTGTAGAAAAGGGTAGACACGCAGTAGTACCAGCAGTTAGTACTTGTATGAATTGCCATTCTTTAGCAAGAAAAGACAAGCCCGAAATTAAAAAATTGACTAAATACTATGAAGAAGGAAAGCCTGTAGAATGGAAAAGAATTCATAAAGTTCCAGAATATGCTTATTTTAATCATAGTGCACACGTGAACAAAGGTATTGAATGTGCAAGTTGCCATGGTGATGTTGCAAAAATGGATAAAGTTGGTCAAGTTCACTCATTCACTATGGCCAATTGTTTGAATTGCCATAGAGCACCACACGAAAAAATGCCTTACTTGAAAGATAAAGTTCAAAAAGGTCCAGAAAATTGTAATGCCTGTCATAGATAAAATACTATAGATTTTTTTTATATTAAATTATTTACAAAGATTTAAAAAGTATTATAATGTTTTAAAAAGTGTTCTAAATTAAATTTTGAAAGTAAATTTCCTAAATTATTTTGTTTAAAGTTAGGTAAACAATGGAAAAAAGAAAATTTTTAAATATCATTACTTCAAGTTCAATAGGTTTGGGATTGATAACATTACTACCAAAAAATTTGACAAAAAATTTGGAGTTGAATACGTTGAATACTAAGTCGGATGCCAAAAATAAATTTGCTATTAAATCAGATAGTAAAATAAATATCAATTCAAATCCCTTAGCAGTAAAAAGAAATAACAAGGGTATATTATAAAATGAGTAATTACCAAAAAAATACTGAGAAAGGTAGTAACAAAAATTCAAGTAAATCATTATTTGAATTGCCATTACTAAAAAATATTATCAATAAAGATAATAGTACTGTATCAGCAAATAGTGAAAGCAAAGGTCAAGATAATAAAAGAGAATTCTGGAAAAGTTTGGCTCTTTATGGAAAATCTGAAAGCCCTGCTGCAATCAAAAGTAGAAGACAAGAGTTTTTAGATGGTGCAACTGATGATTTTGACCCATCACAACTTAATGAAGTTTCAAGAAGAAAATTCTTAGCTTTAATGTCTGCTGGTTCTGCGTTTGCTGCAGTTGGTTGTACTGATTACAGAGACAAAGGTCAGATTATACCTTACAACAAAAAACCAGAATCTATTTTACCTGGTATTCCTAACTTTTATGCAACAAGTTACAACTTGAATGGCAGAGGTTGGGGTTTGTTAGTAAAAACTCGCGAAGGACGCCCAATTAAAATTGATGGTAATCCAGAACATCCAATCAACAAAGGTAAGGTCGATTCTATCGTACAAGCCTCAATTATGAATTTGTATGACCCAAATAGAATCCAAAAGCCAATAAAAAGAAGTGAAGATGAGTTGATTCTTTACAAAAATACTTTTGTTGAAGAAAGTTGGGAAAATGTTGACAAAGAAATAATTGCAAAATTAAAATCTGCAACTTCTTCTGGAAATGAGATTGCTATTCTTACAGGTAAGATAGTTTCTCCTACATATAAGAAATTATTAGAAGATTTTACATTATATTATCCAACAACAAAGGTTTATACTTATGAGTTATTTAACGATGCAAATCGTAAAAATGCTTGGGTTAAATCTTATGGTAATGATAATATTCCTACAATCAATTTAGAAAATGCAAAAGTAATTTTATCTTTAGAAGGCGATTTTTTAGGTCTTCATGGTGATAATATTGAAAATGCTAGAAAATTTGCTTTGACAAGAGATGTTGATAATTTAGATGGTTTTAGTAGATTATACTCTGTAGAGGGTAATTTTACTTTAACAGGTATGAATGCTGATTATAGATTAAGATTAACACCTGAATTGCAGTATGATTTTGTCTTATCTTTGGCAAATGAAATTGTTAAAAAAGGTGCTGCAAAAATCAATATTAATCCTGCTACTCAATCTAAATTAAGTGCATATTCTATTAATAAATTTGCAGAGTCTAATCATTTAGATTTAAAAGTAATTAAATTATTAGTAGATGATTTAATTACAAATAGAGGCAATGCAATTGTTTATGCTGGTAATCATTTAACAGAAGAAGTACATATTGCTACTAATCTATTAAATGACTTGTTAGATGCACAAAACTTATATAGCAAAACTTCATTTGAAGTATCTGTACATCCTTTGTCATCAAATTCAGATATTAAAAATTTAGTTGGCAAAATTAATTCAGGAAAAGTTGAAGTTTTAATAAATTTTGATGTTAATCCTGCTTTTGATTTACCTTCAGTTTATAATTTTGATAAATCATTAACTAATGTTAAAACAATTATTAGTGCAGTAGAATCTGAAAATGAAACTTCTAAACTAAGTAATTATATTTTACCTTTAAATCACTTCCTTGAATCATGGGGTGATAATAAAGTTAGAACTGGATTATATGGAAGTCAACAACCATTAATTAGTCCAATTTTCTCATCAAGACAAGCAGAAGAGATGTTGCTATCTTGGTTAAATGATGGAAAACATACTTTTGATATTTATCACAAATATTTAAGCCAAAATTGGGCAACAAATATTTATCCAACTTTAGGTTTGGTTGCTGGATTTAATGAATTTTGGAATTCATTATTACACGATGGTTTTGTTACCTATAATGAAAGTGTTTTAACTAATCCAATAATGAATCAGGATGCTTTTGTAAATACTTCAAATACTGCGAAAAAATCTGGTATTACAGTAGTATTGCAAGAAAGTTATTCTATTGGAAACGGTAAGTATATAAATAATGGTTGGTTACACGAACTAACTCACCCAGTTTCTAAAGTAACTTGGGATAATTATGCTGCTCTTTCTCCGAATACAGCAGCAAGTTTAAATGTTGAAAATAATAGTTTAGTTAAATTAAGTTTAAATGGTAAAGAAGTTAATTTGCCAGTATTAGTACAACCTGGTTTGGCAGATGACTTAGTTGCTGTTGAATTAGGCTATGGTAGAACTTTTGGTGGTCCCGTAGGAAGTGCTGTTGGTACCAATGTTAATACTCTTTTAAATACAAATGGTATTACAAATTGGTTATATACTGGAGCATCTTTAACTAAAGTTGAAGGTACTTATGAAATAGCTTCTACTCAAGAACACCATGCATTAGATGATAGTTCAGTAAAAGATTTTCATATTTTAAGAGATATCATTCAAGAAAAAACTATTGTTGCTTATAAAGATTACAAAAACGATAAAAATCCAGATAAACACACTCTTTTACACAAACATCCTGTGTTTTCAATTACAGGTGAGCACCAATACCCAGATAAAAAATGGGCAATGGCAATTGATATGAATAAATGTATCGGTTGTAATGAATGTAATGTTGCTTGTGCTGTAGAAAATAATATCCCTGCAGTTGGTAAAGACCAAGTTCTAAAGGGACGTGAAATGAGTTGGATTAGAATTGATAGATATTATAGTGGAACTCCAGATGCACCAATTGTAAGTACTCAGCCTATGTTGTGTCAACATTGTGATAATGCACCTTGCGAGAATGTTTGCCCAGTTGTAGCTACTACTCATAGCCCAGATGGTATCAACCAAATGGTTTATAATAGATGTGTAGGTACAAGATATTGTGCAAATAACTGCCCTTATAAAGTTAGAAGATTTAATTTCTTTGATTTTAGAGATCATTTGGCTGCTGGTTATTATAATCAAGATTCGGCTCAATTGGTACATAATCCTGAGGTATCAATTAGGTCAAGAGGGGTTATGGAAAAATGTACATTCTGTGTACAAAGAATTTCAGAAACAAAAACAAACGCAACAAGAGATGGAAAACCATTTGTTGGAAGTGATGTAGTTACAGCTTGCCAACAAGCTTGCCCTACATCAGCTATAACATTTGGAGATTCAAATGATAAAAATTCTACAGTCTCTAAGATGAGAAATCATGACTTAGGTTATCACGTTTTAGAAATATTAAATGTAAAACCTCAAGTAACTTATATAGCAAAATTAAGAAATGTAATTTCTGAGGGAGTAAATAGTGAACATCATTGATTATAGTATAGAACCTCAAGTAGTAGAAGGTGTAAGAAGTCATAAGGAAATTGATGACGCTATTATATCACCACTTAATGAGAAACCTGGCTTAAAATATATAATGGCACTTGGTTTGACATTATCAATGTTAGGTATTGGTGCTGGTTGTTTAGCTTATTCATTCTATATGGGTACTGGTTTATGGGGTAATAATAATCCTGTAGGTTGGGCTCTTCCAATTGTAAACTTCGTATTTTGGGTAGGTATTGGACACGCTGGTACATTAATTTCAGCAATTTTATTTTTATTTAGACAACGTTGGAGAAATGGTATTGCACGTTTTGCAGAAGCAATGACTATTTTTGCCGTAATTACCGCTTTGATTTTTCCATTAATTCATACAGGACGTCCTTGGGTAGCTGCAATCTATTTGTTGCCTTATCCAAATCAACATAATCTTTGGGTTAATTTTCAATCTCCTTTACTTTGGGACGTTTTTGCTGTATCTACATATTTTACAGTTTCATTTGTCTTTTGGTATGTAGGATTAATTCCTGATTTTGCTACAATGAGAGATAGACTTCAAGGTGGATTTAAAAAAGTAATTTATTCAGTTTTAAGTTTGGGTTGGAGATTTTCAAATAGACATTGGCAACATTATGAAATGGTATATTTAATTTTAGCTGGATTAGCTACACCATTAGTATTATCAGTGCATACAATTGTATCATTTGACTTTGCTGTTTCTTTAATTCCAGGTTGGCATACTACAATATTCCCTCCTTATTTCGTTGCTGGTGCAATTTTCTCTGGATTTGCAATGGTACAAAATGCATTGATTGTAATTAGAAAAGTTTATGATATGGAAGATTTGATTCCATTAAAAACTTTAGAAACAATGAATAAAATTATATTATTGACTGGTACTATGGTTGGATATGCATATACAATGGAATTCTTTATTGCATGGTACAGTGGTAGTCAGTTTGAATATTTTACTTTTGTTAATAGAGCCTTTGGCCCTTATGCTTGGGCATACTGGATTATGTTTTCTTGTAACGTGTTTTCACCACAATTATTCTGGTTCAAAAAAATACGTACAAATATTCCTATAATGTTTATTATTGCAGTATTTGTAAACGTAGGTATGTGGTTTGAAAGATTTGTAATTACAGTAACATCATTATCAAGAGACTTTTTGCCATCAAGTTGGGCTTATTACAAACCGACTATGGTTGACTTTGGTATATTGATTGGTAGTTTTGGATTATTTTTTACATTAGTATTATTATTTGCAAAAACATTACCTGCTGTTTCAATTGCTGAGATTAAAGCAGTTGCAAAAGGAGCACAACCCACTCATCACGGTGGTCATGATGATAATCACGGGGAGGGTCATTAATAATTATGAATAATATTAACTCTGAAAAAATGTATGCTGTTAGTGGGATTTTTGATAATCCTAATGACATTATAAATGCAGCAAGTAAAGTAACTAAAGAAGGTTACACAAATTATGATGTACACACTCCTTATCCAGTTCATGGAATGGATGATGCAATGGATTTAGAACCATCTAAAATTGGTTATTTAACAATTTTACTTGGTTTGACAGGTTTATTTTTGATTACTTCATTTATTTACTGGGTAAATACTATAGATTATCCACAAGTAATTGGTGGTAAACCATTTTTCTCTTTGCCTGCTTACGTACCATTAATGTTTGAGGTAACTGTATTATTAGGTGCTGTTGGTACTGTTGCAAGTTTATTGATATTTTTCCTAAAATTTCCAAATAATAGTCACCCTTTACATGATACAAATTACATTAAACAAGTTTCTTCAAATAAATTTGGTATTGTAATTGAAACTAATGACCCTAAATTTGATTTAGAATATATTAAAAATTTATTCAATAGTTTAGGTGCTTCTAAAGTAGAAGAAATATATCATGACTTAGAAACTTTAAATTTCAAACCTCAAGTATTAGATAAAAAATTTATTGGTGGTTTGATAGTTGTAGCAATTTTTACTTCATTTAGTGCTTATATGCACCTAAACAAGTTATTGTATATTACACCCTTTGATTGGATGACTGTACAAACCAAGTTAAATGCTCAATCTCAAAATGTTACTTTTAAAGATGGTTTCGGTATGAGACAACCTGTTGAAGGTTCTGTAGCAAGAGGATTTATACCATATCAATTTAAAGATAACCAAGCTGAAGCGGCTATAAATTTAGTTAACCCTATTGAAATTAGTGAAAGAAATTTAGAAATTGGTAAAAAGAAATTTTTAACTTTTTGTAGTCCTTGTCATGGTAATTTGGGTGATGGTGCAAGTAGATTAAGAGGCCAATTCCCTGTTGGACCTACTTTGCACTCTGATAAAGTTAGAAATTGGACTGATGGAGATTTATACCATGTAATTACAGTTGGTCAAAATGTAATGCCTGGTTATGAAAGACTAATTACAAGAGATGAAAGATGGTCGATTGTTTTATACATACGTTCTTTACAAAGAGCGTTTAATGCTAAAGAGGAAGACTTAAAATGAGTTCAAATCACGATTCAAAGTTAAATTATAATTATACAGGTAAAGATTTACCTAAAAGTTTTTCTAAAACTGGATTTGCACTTTTAGGTTTAGGCTTAGTTTTAGTAATTGCTTCTTTTTATGTAGATGGTCTTAGAGCATCATTTAATAGTGTTTTAGGATTTACATTTATCCTTAGTATTGGTGTTGGCTCATTATTTATGGTTGCACTAGAATATATAGCAGGTGCTGTTTGGAGTACACCATTTAGAAGAATCTCTGAAAATTTATCAATTTTAACTTTTATTGCTCCATTAGTAGCAATTCCTGTATTTTTAAATATGCATAGTATTTATCACTGGACACATTTAGAAGTTGTTGAAACTGATGTTTTATTAAAATTTAAACAACCATATTTGAATGAAACATTTTTTTATATTAGGTCTGCATTATTTTTTGTAATAATGGGTATTTTTTATTTTGTATTTGTTAGTGGCTCAGATAAACAAGATAAAACTGGTGATCAAAAAATTACTAAAAGAAATATTATTTTCTCTGCACCTTTTATGTTTATTTTTGCTATATCTATTTCAATAATGGCTATAGATTATTTAATGTCTTTAGAACCACATTGGTTTTCTACTATATTTGGTGTTTATTATTTCGCAGGAACTTTCTTATCAGCTATTGCGACATTAACTTTATTTGTTTTATATTTGAAAGATAAAGGATTATTACCAAAACAAATTAATAAAAATCACCTTTATAATTTAGGTGGCTTAATGTTTGCTTTTACAGCATTTTGGACTTATATTGCATTTAGTCAGTTTGTTTTGATTTGGTATGCTAATTTACCTGAAGAAACAATGTGGTTTATTCCAAGAATGAAAGATGGTTGGGAATTTTTATCTATTGGTTTAATCTTTATTCACTTTATAATACCTTTTGGTTTACTAATACAAAGAAAAGCTAAAATGAATGAAAGTAGATTAAAATTTGCTGCTTTTTGGATTTTATTTGCTCACTTATATGATTTATATTGGTTAATTATGCCAACTTATAGCCATGCGGCTAAAACTCATGGTCCACAATTTAGTTGGTTTGAAATCGCTTTCCCAATTTTAGTTGCAGGTATTGTAATAGTAGTATTTAGTATTATTTCTAAAAATAAACCATTAATTCCTATTGGAGACCCTAAGTTACAAAGAGGACTCGATTTTCATTTATAATGTGTTTATTAATAAAAAGATTATTAATATCTTAAAAAAATTAACAATAACCTATAATTAATTCAAAATGTTTTTCAATACTTAAGGTTAAAAGAATGTCAGAAGATAAAAAAATAATAGTTGAAACAAATTTTAAAGAAAATTTATCAAATCCTTTAAAAAGATTAGTATTTTTATATCCTATTTTTATAGTTTCATTAGTTATTGCTGGTAAATATTTTGTACAAAATTTAGATTATATGTCTGATAACAATTCTTCATATAAACAAATTATAGTTGCAGAGAAACAAGATGATGATATTCAAACAAAACCTGCTATGATGCTGGCTGGGGTTGATGTTAAAATGTATATTAAATCAACAGATGAATTAATTAATAAAGGTTCTGCTTCTTTTGCTACAAATTGTGCTTCTTGTCATGGAGAAAAAGGCATGGGAGATGGTGCTGCTGGTGCAGGTTTAAATCCTAAACCAAGAAACTTCCACAGTCAAGAAGGTTGGACTAATGGTTCTAAAATTGGTGAAATGTATAAAACTTTGGAAGAAGGTATAATCAAAAACGGTATGAATTCATATTCACAATTACCAGTAGATGAAAGATTAGCTTTGATTTATTATATTCGTTCTTTGGCAACTGGTTATCCAGATGTAGCAGAAGCTGATTTATCAGATTTAGATTTAACATATAGTTTATCTGCTGGTAAACAAAGTAATAATCAAATACCAGTAGCTAAAGCATCTACAATTATTTATAATGAAAATAAAAACTTTGCTCAAAGATATAATGATTTAGCAATTTCTATAGAAAATAGTAAAGGAACTGATAATTATAATTTATTTAAAAGAGTTGTTTGCAATGAGAAAAAATTATTTAAAGTATTAGACAATTCATTAAATTGGAAAGAAAATATAAATAATTTTACTAAATTAATTAATTCTAATATAGTACAAAATGGTGCAAAAACTGAATTTACTAAACTTAATTCTAATGAACTAGTTACTTTGCATAGTTTTATTAAGTCAATAATGTAGATTTTATAATCTTATATGAATAGTAACTTATTTTAATATTTTGAAATGAATTTTTAATAAATTGAGTTGCTAATATGAAAAAAATAATTCTTATACTTTTACTTATAATATCTAATAATTTAATATCTGATGATTATGAGGTAGGTATTAATGAAAATTTAAATAAGATTGTTAATGGAAATTTTAAGTTCTTTGATTCTGATAGTAATGTAGTTTATTTAAAAGATATTGTTGATAAGCCTACAATTATTTCATTAGTATACTATAATTGTCCTGGTATTTGTACTCCACTTTTAGAAGGTTTTGCAGATGTATTATCTAAAACCGATTTGAAGTTGGGTAAAGATTTTCAAGCTTTATCTATAAGTTTTGATCATAATGAAAAACCAACTTTGGCTAAAAGATGGCAAAACACATATCATGAAGCAGTAGGAAAAGACTTTCCAAATGATGGTTGGAAATTTTTAACTACTGATAGTATTACTATCAAAAAATTAACAAAAGAACTTGGGTTTTATTTCAAAAAAGAAGGTGCTAAAGATTATTTACACGCAGGTGCTCTAATAGTTTTATCACCAAAAAGAAAAATTACAAGATATCATTTTGGTACAGATTTTTTGCCTTTTAATATTAAGATGTCAGTAGTTGAAGCAAATAGGGAATTTTCAAGTCCTACAATTAACAAGTTATTAGATTTGTGCTTCAAATATGAACCATCAGGAAAAAAATATGTATTAAATTTAACTCGAATAATTGGTACAGTAATGTTATTGACAGTAGGTATATTCGCTACATTTTTAATAGTTAAAGATAGAAGCAATAAAAAAGGGGAGGCTTCATAATTATGTCAAATTCAAGTACTAACACACCTTATGTTAGCTTTTATGATATAAAGAAAGGTATTATGAGTTGGGTCTGGACTACAGATCACAAAAGAATAGCACTTTTATATTTATGGTCAATGTTGTTTTTCTTTGGTATAGGATTAACATTAGGATTTTTAATGAGATTAGAAATGTTAACACCAAGACAGACTATTGTTGATGCACAAACGTACAATTCCTTTTTTACTTTACATGGTATAATTATGATATTTTTGTTTATTATACCAGGTATACCAGCAGTATTTGGAAACTTTTTCTTACCTATTCAAATAGGTGCAGAAGACGTTTCATTCCCACGAATAAATATGTTGTCTTATTATTTATATATCACTGGTGGTTTGTTAGCTTTAGGTTCAACAATATTTGGTGGAGGTATGATTGATACAGGATGGACATTTTATGTACCATATTCAATTAGAACCGGCACTGATGTTATATTACCATTGATTGCTGCATTTATATTAGGATTTTCGTCTATTTTAACTGGTTTAAACTTTGTAACTACAATGCATAGAATGAGAGCACCAGGTATGAGTATGTTCCAAATGCCATTATTCTGTTGGAACTTATATGCTACAGCTTGGATGCAGGTAATCGCAACACCAGTTATTGGTATTACAATTGTATTGGTAATATTAGAAAGAACAATGGGATTTGGTATTTTTGATCCATCAAAAGGTGGTGATCCTGTATTATTTCAACATTTATTTTGGATATATTCTCACCCTGCTGTTTATATTATGATTTTACCTGCAATGGGTGTTGTGTCTGAAATTATTGCAACATTTACCAAAAGAACTATATTTGGTTATACTGCTATGATACTTTCTTCAATGTCTATTGCATTAGTAGGTTATCTAGTTTGGGCTCATCATATGTATACAAGTGGTATGTCTGGCGAAGCAAGAGCAGTATTTTCTTTCTTTACATTTTTAGTTGGAATTCCAACAGGTGTTAAAGTATTTAACTGGGTTGCCTCTATGTACAAAGGTTCTATAGAATTAAAAACACCAATGTTATTCGTATTGGCTTTTATTTTTATTTTCTCAATTGGTGGATTTACTGGATTGGTACTAGGTGCAATTTCTGTTGATATGCACTTACACGATACTTATTTCGTAGTAGCCCATTTCCACTATGTAATGTTTGGTGGTGCTATCTTTATTTTCTTTGCATCTTTACATTATTGGTTCCCTAAAATGTTTAATAGAATGTATAATGAAAAAATTGCTAATATTTCAGTAGTATTTTTATTTGTAGGATTTAATGCTTTATATTTTCCTATGTTTATTATGGGTATAAATGGAATGCCAAGAAGATATTATGATTATTTACCAGAATTTCAAGCTTATCATGTTTTTGCAACTGTTGGTTCTTGGGTATTGATTTTTGGTATATTAATGATGTTTATTAATTTATTTTATGCAATGAAAAAAGGTGTAAGACCTGGTGATAATCCTTGGGGCGCTTCTACTTTGGAGTGGACTCATACTAATACTCCACCAGTTTTACTTAACTTTGATAAAATACCTACAGGAAATTTTGATCCATATATTTTCCCAGATGCGGAGGAGGGCAAAAAACATTGAGTAATACGGTAACAAATATTAATGTAGTTAATCATGGACATACCGAACATGTACATGTTCATAGAGATGATGAAGGTGCTAAGTTTGGAATGTGGTTGTTTTTATTTACCGAAGTTTTATTATTCGGTGGATTATTTTTTACATATTTTGCATATAGAGTTTGGTATTCTGAAGGTTTTCATGATGCTGCTCAAGAGTTGAATATTGTATTAGGTACTTCAAATACAATAATACTTTTAACAAGTTCTTTAACTATGGCTTTGTCAATATTAGCATTAAGAAAAGGACAAAAAGTTTTATCTTTAGTACATTTGGCTATAACTATTGCATGTGCTTTCGGATTCTTGATAAATAAATATTTTGAATGGGGATATAAAATTCATCATGGAATTTACCCTGGCTCAGAAAAATTATTAGAAAGACCAGAAGGAGAAATATTGTTTTTTGGTTTATATTATTTAATGACAGGTTTACATACCTTTCACGTAATAGTTGGTGTAGTTATTTTATCACTAATGGGTGTAGGCATTATCAGAGGAACTATTAACTCAGATAAATACATAAAATTAGAAAATGGCGGATTATATTGGCACTTAGTAGATTTAATTTGGATATATTTATTTCCTTTATTCTACTTGTTACATTAATACTATTACTTTTTTAAAAACAAAAGAAATTAAAATATTCATAGATTTATAGATTTTAATTGTTTTGTATTACAATATTAGATAAAAATTAGGTTTTTATGTCAAATCATTCAGAAGTTACTCATCAAGAACACGAGCATCATGAACACTTAATTGGTTATGGTGCCTATACAATAATATGGGCTTCGTTATTAGCTCTTACTGCTGTTACAGTTGCAGTTGCGGGTATTAATTTAGGTACTTATACCTTATTTGTAGCTATGCTTGTTGCAACAATTAAAGCTATGATCGTAATTAATGTGTTTATGCATATTAAATATGATAGTTTACTATTCAAAGGTATAGTTGCTGTTTGTGGTATTATTTTAATCATTATTTTTACATTGTTAGGCGTTGACGTATTTACAACTGTACGGTAATTTTAAAGTAATATATTAAAAGAATTATATTAAAAGTATATTGTTTTTGAAACAGAAAAATTAAGGTTTAAATTTATGTTTAGTGGTGTAACTAAATACGCAAATAGTGTTGATAGCACTTTGTTATATATAATAGCAGTATCATTAATTATATTCGTCGGTGTTATTGCTGTTATGTTATTTTTTGTTTGGAAATATAGCAGAAAGAAAAATCCAGTTGCGTCTCAAATACATGGTAATACTACTGTAGAGGTTGTTTGGACGGTTATCCCTACATTATTAGTTATAACAATGTTTTTTGCAGGTTATACTGATTTTAAAGCATTGAGAAATACGAAAACTCAAGATTTATCTGTTCAAGTAACAGCAAGAATGTGGGGGTGGAAATTTAACTACGCAAATGGTATTGAAACAGATACAGTGTATATACCAGTTAATAAAACTGTTAAATTTAACATAACTTCTGTTGATGTTTTGCATAGTTTTTATATACCATCTTTTAGAATTAAAGAAGATGCTGTTCCTAAAAGACAAAATTTTATATTTGCTACTCCAGTGAAAGTTGGTTCCTATAATATTGCATGTGCTGAATATTGCGGTATGAATCATTGGAATATGTACACTAAAGTAGTAGTAATGGAACAAAAGGATTTTGATGAATGGTATAACAAAAATAATCCTAAAAATTTAACTTCAAAATAATCAATCAATTATTAATAATTTAATATAAAAATAATACTAAATTATATTATTTGTTGGTATTTAACAAAAAGCAATATTTTAAAATCATTATTTTGAATTTAAAAAAAAATATAAAAGACTTTATTTTAGTTCTCTTAGAATTAGGAAAAATAAGAATTACTACAGCTGTAAGTTTTACTGCTCTTTTGGGTGATGTATTAGCAAATGGTAATTTAAGTTATAAATCAATTTTTGTGTTTTTCGGTACATTTTTATTATCGTTAGGCTCTTCGAGTATCAATCAAATACAAGAGTATAAATTTGATGCTATAATGAATAGGACCAAAAATAGACCTATTCCAACATCGAAAATTGATAGAACAACTGCATTTTATATATCTATAATACTTTGTTCTTTAGGAATGTATATTCTTGTTGAATTTGTTGGTTTAATTCCATTTATATTTGGATTAATTACATTAATTCTTTATAATTTGATTTATACACCAATGAAAAGATTAAGTAATTTTGCAGTAGTACCTGGTGCTTTAGTTGGTGTTTTCCCACCATTTATTGGTTGGACAGCAAACGGTAATGATTATTTAGACCCAATTATAGTAACTTTCGGATTTTTTATTTTTGTTTGGCAAATCCCACATTTTTGGATTTTGCTATTGATATATAAAGATGATTATAAATTAGCTGATTATCCAATTGTTACAGATAAATTAAGTGTAGAACAGTTAAAAAAAGTAATTTTCGTTTGGGTAATTTCTTTATGTTTAACATCTTTATTTTTCCCTTATTTTATAATTGATAATTTATATTATAATAAAGTAATTTTGTTAATAATTATCATTATTCTCTCAATAAGACTAATTTTTCAAAATAAGATACTATTAACTAATACCGAAGTTAATCCTAAGTATTTATTTAAAAGCATAAATGTTTATGTACTATTAGTTTTATTAATTGTTGTTTTAGAAAAAGTTATTAATAATGTATTAAGCCGGTGAAATATTAGGAAAAATTATGGAATTATTAGATAAACTTGCATTACCTGTTTCAGGAGATCATTTAAATCTATTAAGATATTTATTAGTATTAGCAATGTCTATGTTGGTTGTTTATAGTGGACTTTTATATGGTTCATTATTCAGTTCAATGTATTATTCATCAAAAAGTAATAATGACAGTCGATACGCTAAATTAGCTAAAGATATAATTGATTTAATTACAAATGCTCCACTAATTTGGTTTGCATTGGGTATTGCTCCTTTTATTGCAATAATTTTAATTTATACACAATTATTACATACTATTGATAATAGTGTTGCATCTTATATGATTTTCTCATTCTTTTTCTATTGCGCTGGTATTGCAAGTGCTTATTATTACAAACAATCCATATATGTATCTAAAATTGCAGATATGGTTAGTGATGATAATGTTAAAGAAGGTAAATTAGGTGATTTTTTAGAAAATACAGGTGCTGTAGTAACTTCAAGTAGATTGTTTGGTATAATATTTTTAACAGTTGCTATGTGGTTGTTGTTTGGTGCTACAAGTTCTGCAATTTCCCCAGCAACTTGGGAAGCAAATATTTTCCAATCTATGTTTAGTTTGCTTACAATTTTTAAATTTGCATCGTTTGTGGCATTATCTTTCTTATTAGTAGGTATTACTTTTGTATATATCAATTATGCTTGGTCAGATAATAGAGTAAATGATAATAAAAATGAATACGAAATATTTGCTAAAAAAGAAATGAGTAACTTAGCTTTGACAAGTATTTTATTTTTACCAGTTGTATATGCACTATCATTGTCATATGTACCCAAAGAATCTATTTCTGTAACAATGTTTGGTGCGGGTATGTTAGCTTTGGTTTTATTTTTAGTATCTATACATTTTGTATATACTACACTCAAAGAAGGTGCAGCAAAATATTTAAGCTTAGGGTTTTGGTTAGTTTTATTTGCTGTCTTATTTATGAACGCACAAGACCAAATTGCATTTAGTGTTTCTACTGAAGCAAATGTAGTAAAATTAGCTGATGCTTATGAAAAAGCACATGCACATGGTGAAGGTGATGTAGTTGTTGCTATTTCTGGTGAAGAAATATACAAAACTAGATGTTCAGCGTGTCATAAATTTGATGTAAAACAAGTAACTGCTCCTGCATATAACGAAGTTTTACCTAAATATATTGGAAATGAACAAAATATGATTAAATTTGTTTTAAATCCTTATCCAATTAATAAAGCTGATTATCCTGCAGGTATGGCTAATCAAGGTTTGAAACCAAATGAAGCAAAGGCTGTAGTTGAGTATTTATTAGGTGAAGTTAAGAAAAACATTGGTAAATAATTAGTATTTATTTAAATTATTCTTAACCATACTTCAAGTAAATTAATTAAATTATCCTCATTATTAAATAATGGGGATTTTTGTTTTAAATGTGCAATTTAATTCCTAAATTTTCATAATATAAATAACATTAAAAGGTTATATGATTAAAATAAAATATAAAATTGTTTCATTAATTTTAGTAGTTTTTGCTACTTTAAATATTAATGTTGCTTTTTCATCTAATCCATTATGGCTTAGATACCCAGCAATTTCACCAGATGGTAGCAAAATTGTTTTTAATTACAAAGGTGATTTGTATTTAACTGACTCTAAAGGTGGTAATGCAAATATCTTAACTTTGAGTGATGGACATGACTTCAATGCTGTTTGGTCGCCAGATGGGAATAGTATTGCCTATGCTACTGATAGACATGGTAATTATGATGTATATTTATTGACATTAAATACTGGTACATCTAAAAGATTAACTTTCCATTCTTCAGAAGATATTCCAACTTGCTTTTCCCCAGATGGTAAATTAGTGTATTTTACATCATCTAGAACAAAAGCACAAAATAGTATGCAATTTCATGGCGGTAGAATACCTGAATTATATTCTGTTAATATAAATGGTGGTGCAGAAAAACAAGTTTATACTGTTGGTATGGAAAATGTACAAATTAATAAAAGTGGCTCTTTGATGGTTTTTCATGACAAAAAAGGTTATGAAGACCCATTTAGAAAACATCAAACTTCATCTATTGCAAGAGATGTTTGGATTAATGATGTTAAAGCAAATAAATTCCATAAGTTAACAAATTTTGACGGGGAAGACCGTAACCCACTATTTAGTAAAGATGAAAAATCATTATATTATTTATCTGAAAAAGATGGAACATTTAATGTATGGCAAATGTCATTACCAACAAAATTAGGTGATAACATTACCGATAATAAACAAATTACTAAATTTGCTAAACACCCTGTAAGATTTTTAAGTATATCAAATAATGAAACTTTGTGTTTTAGTTTTGATGGTGAAATTTATACTATGACTAACGGCACAGAACCAAAGAAAATAAGTATCACAATTAATAATGAAGACAGAGTTTTACCAATCAAAAATGAAGTTTTTACAAGTGGTGTTACCGATATGGATATATCGCCTAATGGTAAAGAAGTTGCTTTTATAGTTAGAGGTGAGGTATTTGTTACAAGTACAGAGGGAACTACTACAAAACGTATAACTAATACACCATCACAAGAGCGTTCAGTGAGCTTTAGTCCTGATGGTCGCTCAATTCTTTATGCTGCTGAAAAAAATAATATCTGGGGCATTTATCAGACTTCATTAACTCGTAAAGATGAGAAATTCTTTTATAATTCTACAATCTTAAATGAAGCACCTTTTGTGATAAGTGATAAGGAATCTTTCCAACCCAAATATTCTCCAGATGGAAAAGAAGTTGCATTTATTGAAGATAGAACTGCAATTAAAATATACAATATTGAATCAAAAAAAGTAAGAGAAGCATTACCATATACTAAAAATTATTCATATTCTGATGGCGATCAATGGTTTGATTGGTCTCCCGATAGTAAGTATATATTGGCTCAATATTTTGCATTTAATCAATGGCTTACTCAAGTTGGTTTGATAGATGTAAGCATGAAAAACCCAATTGTAAATCTTACACAATCTGGTTATGATAATTCGACTCCAAAATGGATGAACTCAGGCAATATGATGATTTGGTTTTCTAATCGTGATGGTATGAAAAATCATGCAAGTCACGGCTGGGAAGCTGACGTTTATGCAATGTTCTTTAATCAAGAGGCATTTGATAAATTCAAAATGAGCAAAGAAGATTTTGCTATGGCCAAAGAAGCAGAAGAATTAGCTAAAAAAGAGAAAGAGAAAGAAAAATCTGATGACAAGAAAGATAAAAAAGATGAAAAAGCTAAAGATGAAAAGAAAGATGACAAAAAAGAAGATAAAGATAAAGTTAAAGATATAAAAATTGAATTAGATGGAATTGAATATAGAAAAGCGAGATTAACAATTCATTCTTCTGATTTAGCAGATGCAGTTTTATCTCCTGATGGTGAAAATTTATATTATTTATCAAGTGTAGAAGGTGGATATGACCTTTGGGTAAATAAATTACGTGAAAGAGAAACTAAATTGTTAATAAAACTAAATGCTGGTAGCGTTGGAGCAATGAAGTATGATAAAGACGGTAAAAATATATTCTTGGTAGCAGATGGTAGAATTATGAAAATTAACCCAGAAAAGCCCGAAAATAAAAATGTAGGTTTTTCTGCACAAATGGGAATGGACTACGCTGCCGAAAGAATTTATATGTATGAACACGCTTGGAGACAAGCAAAAAACAAATTTTATGTTTCGAATTTGCATAACGTAGATTGGGATTTCTACAAAAAAGAATATGCTAAATTTTTACCATATATTAATAACAACAGAGATTTTGCTGAGCTATTGAGTGAATTATTGGGTGAATTAAATGCATCTCATACTGGTGGTAGATTTAGAATGACATTCAATAATCCAGATATGACAGCTAATTTAGGTGTGTTTTATGATGAAACATACACTGGAAATGGTATGAAAATATTGGAAGTAGTGGCAAAGTCACCATTTACCAAATCTGGTTCTAAAGTTAAAAAAGGTACTATTATCGAAAAAATTGATGGTATTGAGATAAATAACGAAACAAATATTTTTAGTTTATTGAATAGAAAAGCAGGAACAAATATTCTAATTAATGCCAAAAATGATGGCGAATCTTTTGAAGAAATTGTCAAGCCAATTTCAAATGGAGAATTTAGCGAATTATTATACCAAAGATGGATTAAAAAGCAACAAGAAGTTACGGACAAAGTTTCAAATGGCAGAGTAGGGTATATGCATGTTAGAGGTATGGACGATAATAGTTTTAGAGCTTTTTATGAGCAAGTTATGGGTAAATATGCTGACAAAGAAGCAATTGTAGTTGATACAAGAAACAATGGTGGCGGCTGGTTGCATGATGATTTGGCAACATTTTTAGATGGCAAAAAATATATTGAATTTGTTCCAAGAGAAAGAAATATAGGTTCAGAGCCACAAAACAAATGGAATAAACCATCTGCAGTTTTGATGTCAGAAGGTAATTATTCAGATGCTCACATGTTCCCTTATGTTTATAAGTATCTGAATATTGGTAAATTAGTGGGTATGCCTGTTCCAGGTACAGGTACTGCAGTTTGGTGGGAAACTATGCAAGACCCAACAATGGTATTTGGTATTCCACAAGTAGGTATTACTGGTATGGACGGAAAGTATCTTGAAAACCAAACTTTATATCCTGATGTAGAAATACAAAATGATTATGAATCGGTGATTGAAGGCAAAGATAAACAATTAGAAAAAGCAGTAGAAGTATTATTAAAAGATATAGATAAAAAATAAGAATTTAATATTATCTGTTAAATTATAAAAATGTGTGTAGTAAAATACACACATTTTTTTTTATTTTATGTATATTGTAATAAAACTCAAAATATTTTAAAAAAAATGAAAATATAAGCAAAAAAAAATTCTAAAAGTGTAACTTTTAAAGTTTTTTTTTGTCATTTACTATATATAAGTTTAAATTATAAAAAATCATTTTATTTAGTTTGAAAGGGGAAAATATGAAAAATATTATTTACATATTAGCAATTTGCTTTATGACTTCGCAAAATATAAAAGCGTTGGAGAACAATAATGATTATGATATTTTAAATTATGATAATATTAATTTAGAAAAGTCAAATTTAGAAAATAAGAATATGTTTGCTTCTATTGAAGGTAAAAAGTATAAACTTGATAGTACAATAAATATTAGCAATGAGTGGGGAAAGCCTTTTCCTTATAAAGAAGAATATAAATATGATGAAAAAGGAAATGTAACATTAAGAGCAAATTACGTTTTAGATTCAATTAATAATTGGACAGTAAGGTCTAAAATACTATATAAATATAATTCAAATAACTTTAATACTTTTTATGAAGCTTATAGTTGGGACTGGGATAATCAAAAATTAGTTGGATCAACATCTTTTATTTATGATTTTGATGAAAAAGGT